>NZ_MNQN01000143.1:163998-217484 GCF_001915455.1 Bacteroides sp. 43_46
CGTAGAAATAAGAAAAGAAACTTCCGCGCTCTTTGGATACAACGTATCAACGCTGCTGCACGTCTTGAAGGAATGTCTTATTCTAAATTGATGGGCGGTCTGCACAAAGCCGGTATCGAAATAAACCGTAAGGTTTTGGCTGATTTAGCGATGAATCACCCGGAAGCTTTCAAAGCTGTAGTTGCAAAAGCAAAAGCTGCTTAAGTTTCAACAGTTTATGATTTACAAAATGTCAGTTACTTAACCGGTAACTGACATTTTTCTTTTGTTAGGCAGATAAAAGGGAATGAAAAAAATGTTAGTAGGCAAACAAAATCCTTTTTTTTCTTGCTATTCTCCGGGATTCTTATTATATTTGTGATACAAAAATATTAGCCGTATCGACTGGATCGGGAAACTCTTCAAATTAATCTGATATACCGAGAAAGCTTCGATCTTCAATGGCGGGCCACATCCTTCGGGACAGCTTTAAGCCGGTGGATTACAAAGGGGACGGGCACTCAAATCTTGTTCTATCAGAGTTTCATCACATCGTCGGTACGGCTTTTTTATATACTCTCCTATGATATTTTATTTCTCCGGTACAGGTAACTCTGAATGGATTGCAAATCAGCTCTCTAAAGGACAAAATGAAGATTTGGTCTTTATCCCTGAGGCGTTGAAAAATGAGGCGCTGGAGTTCGATTTGCAGAAAGATGAAAAGATTGGTTTTGTGTTTCCGATTTACTCATGGGCTCCTCCTGAAATTGTACTGCGCTTTATCAATCGAATTTCTTTGAAAGAATACCAGAATCAGTATTTGTTTTTTGTTTGTTCTTGTGGGGATGATACGGGACTTACTCAACAAGTGTTGGTGAAAGCGTTGAATGATAAGGGGTTGCTGTGTCATGCCGGTTTTTCTGTTACTATGCCCAATAATTATGTGTTGCTTCCCGGTTTTGATGTGGATACTAAGGAGTTGGAGAGGATTAAGTTGGCAAATGCAGTTCCACGGCTTACTGAAATAAATGCATTGATAAGCAGGAGAGAGAAGATTTTTTCTTGTCACGAAGGAAGCCTGCCTTTTCTAAAAACGAGAATTATAAATCCTTTGTTTAATCGTTTTCAAATGTCTCCTAAACATTTTTATGCAACAGATAGTTGTATCTCATGTAAGCGTTGCGAGAAGGTTTGTCCGGTAGATAATGTGAAACTTCGGAAGGGGAGACCTGTTTGGGGAAAGAATTGCACCTCTTGCTTGGCGTGTTATCACGTTTGCCCTCAGCAAGCGGTGCAATATGGGAAAAGAACGAGAAACAAAGGGCAATATTTTAACCCTGATAAATCTATTCGTCTTTGATTTTAATGCAACAGTTTGACAAGTCCTCGATGATAGCCAGGCTTTCTACTCTAACGCCTTGTTCTTCCAGTACTTTACGGCCGTTTTGAAAGGCTTTTTCGATAATAAAGCCCATTCCTACTAGATTTGCTCCGGATTGTTTGATGAGGTCGAGAATACCCAATGCGGCGTTCCCGTATGCGAGGAAGTCATCTACGAAGAGAACATTGTCATCGGGAGTGAGAAAATCAGAACTGATAACGACTTCATAATCACGGTCTTTAGTGAATGAATGTACAATTGTGCTTAATGCATTCTGGATTGTTTTGGGTGATTTCTTTTTGGCAAACACGACTGGCAAGTCCATTAGATAACCTGTCATAATAGCCGGGGCGATACCGCTGGCTTCAATTGTCATGATTTTATTTACGTTTGTAGCTGCAAAACGGCGGACAAACTCAACCCCGATTGATTTCATCAGGACGGGGTCCATTTGGTGATTGATGAAACCGTCTACTTTAAGGATACCTCCTTCGTAGCATTTTCCGTCTTGCAGGATTCTTTTTTTAAGTAATTGCATACTATATATGATGTTAATTAATAATGTGCTAATATTCCATTCCGCATGATAAAGAAAGCGGTAGTGGTATATTAGCACATATACAGTTTAAATAGTTACTTATTGTCTCTTAAGTCTTTCACCCGGACGGCTTTTCCTTCACTTTGCGGAAGGGAGCCTTTTTTCACTAGTTTCACTTTGGGCGTCACTAGTATTTCGTCTTTCAACTGACGGGTAATATCCTTGCGGATTTTTTCCAGTTCTATATAGTTATCTGTCGAAAGATCACTTAGTTCAACTTCGACAATCATTTCATCCTGATTGTTTACGGTTTCAAGCGTAATCAGATAATTGCTACCTAATTCGGGGAACCGTACCAGAATTTTCTCGACTTGCATCGGGAAGATATTAACTCCCTTAATGATAAACATATCGTCACTACGTCCTTTGATACGGTCGATACGAATGTGTGTACGGCCGCACGGACACTTGCCGGGAAGAATCCGCGTTAAATCCCGTGTGCGATAGCGAATTAACGGCATCATCTCACGATCAAGGGTTGTAAGTACCAGTTCGCCGATTTCTCCTTCAGGGACAGGCTCGCAGGTTTCGGGGTCAATGATTTCTACCAGGTAGCAATCTTCCCAAAAGTGCATTCCGTTTTGTTCCTGGCATTCGAAAGCGACACCGGGACCGTTCATCTCTGTCATGCCGAAACTGTTGTATGCTTTCACACCTAACATTCGTTCTATTTTACGACGCTGTTCATCAGTGTGGGGTTCGGCGCCGATAACGAGTGTTTTCAATGTTGTTCCCTTGGGGTCGAGTCCTTCTTCTTGAAAGACTTCAGCCAAGCGGATTGCATAGCTGGGGATTGCATGCAGGGCAGTAGTCTTGAAGTCGTTGATGAACTTGATCTGGCGTTTGCTATTTCCGGCTGCCGCAGGGACTGTTAGACATCCGAGTCGTTCGGCGCCATATTGGAAACCTAGTCCGCCTGTGAACATACCATATCCTGAACTGTTCTGGAAGACATCTGTTTTACGAATTCCTACGGTATATAGACAGCGGGCTACCAAATTAGCCCACGAATCAAGATCGTGCTGTGAATGAACAATGACGGTTGGATTTCCGGTTGTACCACTGGAAGAGTGGATACGTACACCGTCATTCTGCATATCACCGGCTACTAACCCAAAAGGATAGTTAGCGCGCATATCTGCTTTTGTAGTAAAAGGAATTTTACGGATATCATCCAAGGACTGTATATTGTCAGCAGTAATGTTATGCTTGCTAAAAACTTCCTTATAATAAGGTGCGTTAGCGGCTATGTTGATTGTTTTCTTGAGCCGTTGAAGTTGCAGTTCCTGCAACTTCTCGCGGCTCATGGTTTCTATTTCTTCTTCCCAGTACTGTGTATTCATGGTAGTGACAATTATTACATTAGTTTTTCTGCAATTTCCTTGCCGGCAGCCAATGCTTTAAGATTCATTTCTACAATTGCTTCTCCTTTGCGCAGAAAGATTTCACGAATGCTGTCTTGCACTTTCTCGTAATCAATGCCGAGGAATGGAATTGTTGCTCCCAGTAAGACAATGTTGGCAACGCGGGCGGAACCTACTTCTTTGGCTACTTTGTCAACGTTCAACACAATCTTATGTGGCAGTTTGTTGATTTCTGCCATTACTTTATCTTCCTCCGGATAATTGGGAATGTTGACAAACGGAGTTTCATTGGTAACCAACCAGCCTTCGGGGCTGAGATAGGGGAGATAACGCAACCCTTCCATTGGCTCCAGTGAAATGATGAGATCACATTTTCCGGAAGGAATTAAATCCGAAGCAATCGGTTGGTCGCTAATACGGAGATTGGATTGAACATCTCCACCGCGCTGACTCATTCCGTGTACTTCTGCCTGTTTCATGTACAGACCCTCTTTTAAGGCGGCCTTGCCGATTACTGTGGCGATAGACAGAATACCCTGTCCACCTACTCCTGATAATATAATATCTTTTTTCATGGCTTACTTACTTCTTTTTTTGCGTGCTAATGTCTGGATACACTCTCTACGTGGAATAATGACGGATACACCACGATATTCGATTTCTTCACGTATGATACGTTTCATTTCTTCATAATTCTTTTTCAATGGAACCACTACACGGATATGAGCCGGATCTACTCCGAGACCTGCACATATCGCTTCGATACGTCCGGTTCCGGCGGAATCCTGGCCGCCTGTCATAGCGGTTGTTTCATTGTCAGAGATGACAATCGTGACATTGGCATTTTCATTCACGCAGTCCAATAATCCCGTCATTCCTGAATGAGTGAATGTAGAGTCTCCGATTACAGCTACAGCCGGATAGAGTCCTCCGTCGGCAGCACCTTTCGCCATAGTAATGGATGCCCCCATGTCTACACATGAATTAATCGCATTGAATGGTGCATTAGCCCCTAATGTATAGCAGCCGATATCGCTGAATACTTTGTGAGACGGGTATTCTTCTTTGAGAACTTCGGTTAATGTGATGTACATATCGCGATGTCCGCAACCTTCGCAAAGTGCGGGCGGGCGCATTTCTACAACAGAAGGAATGCCGAATTCTGATTTATTTTCTTTTCCTACTGCACGTGCTACGGAGTCAGGATTCAGTTCTCCGTCCTGAGACAATGTGCCGTCCAAGCGTCCTTTTACTTTAATTCCAATACCCAGATAACCTTTCAACTGTTTTTCTACAAACGGCTGTCCGTCTTCCAGAACAAGAATCTCATCGCAAGATTCAACCAACTGAAGGATTTGTTTTTTAGGTAATGGGTACTGACCAATTTTAAGTACAGGGTACTCACAGCCTTCAGGATAATTCTCCATTAAGTAATTGTAACCGATGCCACAGGCGATGATTCCTAATTTCTTGTTAGGGCCGTCTGTGTATTTATTGTAAGGTGATTCTTCGGAAGCTTTGATGAATTCATCCTGGCGTGCGAGCAGAACTTTATAACGTTTGCGTGCGTTTCCCGGTAATAAGATAAATTGACGGGGATCGTCACTGAAAGATATACCGTTCTGTGGTTTTTGTTCTTTGCGCTCTACTCCGGAGCGAGAGTGCGCCAAGCGGGTTACCATACGCATTAAAACCGGTTCGCCTAGTTTCTCTGAAAATTCAAATCCGTCATATACCATATCGTATGCTTCCTGCTGGTTGCTGGGCTCATACATCGGTATAAGGGAGAAGTCCCCATAAAAACGGCTATCTTGTTCGTTCTGAGAAGAATGCATGCTTGGGTCGTCGGCTGCTACTACAATCAGTCCGCCTTTCACGCCTGTAATAGCAGAGTTGACAAAACAGTCGGCAGCTACGTTCATACCTACGTGCTTCATACAAACTAATGCCCGTTTACCAACGAAAGACATACCCAACGCAGCTTCCATAGCTGTTTTTTCATTGGTACACCAACGGTTGTGTATATTCTGTTCGGTCGTTATAGGGGCCATTTGAATATATTCCGTAATCTCAGTTGAAGGAGTACCGGGGTAGGCGTAAACACCTGAAAGTCCGGCATCCAGTGCAGCTTGTGCAATGGCTTCGTCGCCAAGTAAGAGTTGCTTGCTCATATATTTCTTTTATTAGTGTTGATCACAGTTTGTTATTATATCGCGCAAAGATAGCCTTTTCAGTTCGTTTTATCACAGAATTACTTGAAAATCTTTCTTTCATTCAGTGCTTTCCAGTATTTTCTTGCATTTGCCATGTGGTCGGCATAATTGGAGGCAAAATTATGAGTTCCTGAGAAATCTTCTTTCGCGCACATATATATATAGTTATGTTTTGTATAGTTTAATACGCTGTCTATTCCTTTTTTAGTAGGAATGCGGATGGGACCGGGGGGTAATCCGGTATTTGTATAAGTATTATACGGTGAATTTACTTTAAGATTCTCGTTAGTGATACGTCTTAAGGCGAAATCTTGCAAGGCGAATTTTATGGTAGGATCTGCCTGTAGAGGCATATCTTTTTGTAAACGGTTGATATAGAGACCTGCTACCAACGGTTTTTCTTCATTATTATTGGTCTCTTCTTCTACGATCGAAGCGAGTGTGCAGACTTCTTCCGGAGTCATTCCGATTGCCGTAGCCCGAGCTAGCCGTTCGTTATTCCAGAAGCGTTCATGCTCTTTTTGCATGCGCTGAAAAAAATCGTCTACGCTCATATCCCAATATACCTGGTAAGTTTCCGGAATAAAAAGACATGGAATCGTTTTACTGTCATATCCCAACTTGGACTGAAAGGTAGAGTCGAATAGTTGACGAGCTATTTCGATAGAATCTATCATAAGTTGTTTACCTATACTCCGTGCAAGGCGGTCTATAGTCCGTACACTTCCAATAGTGAGATTCATAGGCTCTTGATAGCCTCTGGAGAAACGGCTATACACATGGTATACATTGTCATTCGGGCGAATAGCATAGCGTCCTGTATGTATATTCTGATTGAAATTCTTGTATTTAGACATCCAATAGAAGCCGGTGAAGTTCTTTATATGTCCTGAACGTTTTATTTTATTAAATATGGAGTCGGCCGTGTCGTCCCGATCTACATAAATATACACGGTTCTGGAGGGGTGGAACTGAGGAGCAAACAGATAGTAATAAACAGTGCCTCCTGCAATGGCGCATAGGAAAATGGCTCCGACCAGAATTGTCAATAAAATCTTTCTTTTCTTCATCTTATGAGACGTTATTTTTTTGCTGTGCCAAAGATAGGAAGAATTTGGATAGGAGTGATTTCTTTCTGTGATGAATCGCTGAAAAGGAATAGAATTTATTTAGTTTTTCTTTATATTTAAAGAGCCGGATCGGCAGATTGTTTTGGTTGAATTGCAATTTCTTATTAGTGCCACATGTGGAACTAATAAGAAAAGATATATGGGTTACTTGCTGTTTACCAAACAGATAGTTAATTCGGCCACTGGTGATAATTGGCTTCGGCTTCTATTTTGTTTTCAATTTCATCAGGTAGAGTTGCAAAGAAATCCATGTGTGTAAGTCGTTCGATACTGTCTATGGTAACTACATATGAGTGAAGAGGATCTGTTGCTTGTTCATTATTGAATAAGAAACCAATGGCTCGCATGGGTTTGACAAAAGGAGAGAGGACTACTTTGAAAAACTGTTGGGGTACTGCAACTTTATTTTTTCCGATTGTTTTCGATTCTCTTTCTATGATAGGTCCGCAAATAACGATGACAGCGCTGTCTGCAATAGCCCAGTCCCGGATCTTTTCTTCCAGATTTTTCCAGCCTCTTCTATTTAATTGCGGATGTTGTGGGCACATATTGCTAAAATAGAACGACTCTTTCATCGCTTTCGGACTCCATTTCATATCTGCAGCCGGCGCCATGTGTCCTTTATCATATCCTGAACGTGTATAATCCGCATTTGTTGCAATAGTCCCTATTGCTAATGGATCGGCAATGAAACGGTTACTTCTTTTTTCTTTTCCTTTGGTTTCTTGTCGGGTAAGTTCATAGGATACCCAATTCGGAAGTTTTAAATCTTTATTATAAGAAACGGTATATCCTGTATGTCGAATGATTTGCTCTTGTTTGGGAGCTAATGAGACAGGGATCTCCAAATTTCTGCCGGAAGGAATTTGAGAAGATGTATTAACTTGTGGTTCGTTGCTTTTTTGCGTTTGGGTATTAAACTGTTGGCAATACAAATAGACACCATAAAGAACAGGTATAAGTATAACAATAGTGATAATACATCCTAATTTATAATTAGAACGTGATTTCTTTTTGAATAATTTCCTGTTTTGATTTCGTTTCATCAGATGCAGTTCAATATTATGAAAAAAGCGTTAACTATGATGATAGTTAACGCTTTATTATCAAGAGCCGCTAGCCAGACTTGAACTGGCGACCTACGCGTTACGAATGCGTTGCTCTACCAACTGAGCTATAGCGGCGGTTTGTCTCTCGTTTACGGCGTGCAAAATTACAGCTTTATTTGAGAAAACAAAAAGAATCCGACAATTTTTTAGCCTTAAATTTTAAATCTCTCAGATTAGCCTTTATTGTAGAGCTTGAAACAATAATTTAACTTTCAAACATTCTACTGCGTGCCAGCATACAGGCTCCGACAATACCGGCTTTGTCTTTTAATTTGGAGGTCATAATAGCAGAATCCTTATTTACCAGGTTGAGCGAGTATTTACGTACTGCTGTTTTGATAGGCTGAGTAATATAGTCGCCTGTCAGTGATAAGGTTCCGCCTATTATAACTAGTTCCGGATTAAAGATATTAATTAATCCGGCAATCTGTTTTCCTAGTTTTTGGCCTATTTCTTCTACGATTTCAATACAAAGCAGATCTTCTTTATTTACAGAAGCGATAATTTCATCTAAAGTCAAAACATTGTCTTTTGACAAAATCCTGTTGGATAAAATAGAACTTTCTCCGTTCTGGATACGTTCTATTAATATTCGATGAAGAGCAGAGCCTGATGCTTCAGTCTCCAGACAACCTTTTTTCCCACAATGGCAGATGATTTCATTATCGAAAACATTTGTGTGCCCGAATTCTCCGGAAAATCCCGATTTGCCGGTATATATTTTCCCGTCAATAATAATGCCGATACCCAGCCCCCAGCTGACATTTACAAAAATAATATCTTTTTCTCCTTTTACGCACCCTTTCATATATTCTCCGTATGTCATGGCGCGTGTATCATTGTCAATTGTTACTCGAAATCCGATTTTTTCAGTCAACACCTCCGCCAGCGGTCTTTCTTCGAAATTGAACTGGCTGAAACTATATCCGGATTCCGGATTGACTCTGCCGGAAACATTTATATTGATATTTAATATTTTATCATTATCAATATCTACTTTCTTTATAAATTGCAAGATAAGTTTACATAATTCTTCAAGTGCTTCCGACGTATTTTCTGATTTGAAAGGGATATTCATCTTTAACTCTACCATATCACCTTTAAAGTTGATCAGGCCTATGTTAATTGCAAATTTCTTGATATCTACTCCAATGAAGTATCCTGATTCGGGATTTAGGCCGTATAAGCTAGGATAGCGCCCTCCACTCGTTTCCAGTTTGCCGTAATCATTTATATAGCCCTCCTCACACATTTCACTAATGAATTTTGTGACAGTTGGGACACTAAGATCTAGCTCCTTTGCTAAATCCGTAATAGTTGAACTACCATTATATATATAATGTGTGATAATCTTCTTCTTAAGAAGAGCGTTTTTAGTCCCTACTTCTATTTCTTTCAGTAAATGTTGTTTCATCTTAGTTCTTCTTTATTCTTTCTCGCAAAGATAATAAATTTATTTATTAATAGAGATTTCTTGTCTTTGAATTTATTATATTCTCAATTTCTGATATTTTTTCGTCGGGAATAATAATAAAGGGCTTTTGAGTGTCAGGTTTAATATAATAAATATTTTTATTAATAATAAACCGAATATTAAATATAAGACTTATATTTGTGCGATTATTGTTTAATTATAAATGAAAGGAAAAATATGATTGTATCTAATCTGCAAAATAGTCAGCGGATTGAAGGACTTCACCCTTTGTTTAAGTCTTTGTTTGACTATGTGAAAACACATGATTTGCTTCATGCCGATTTGGGGCGTATTGAGGTTGATGGTGATCATCTATTTATTAATAATGTGAATCCGGAGTGCGTAACTTCTGATCAGCAGGTTTTAGAATTGCATCATGACTATATTGATGTACATATCTTGTTGGAGGGTGAGGAAATGATTGGTTGGAAAGCTTTAGAAGATTTGCAAAACGAGACTAAGGCATATTCAAAAGAAGAAGATTGTGCTCTGTATTCAGATCGTCCTACTACCTATGTTAGTTTGCTTCCGGGGCAGTTTGTGATTGTATATCCGGAAGATCCTCATGCTCCGGTTATTGGTAGTGGTAAAATACGTAAACTGATAGCCAAAGTGAAGCTCTGAATTATTGTTGTTTTTATATGGAAAAGGTAGTGTCGTCCATAGCAGAAGGCACTACCTTTTTCATGCATAAAGTGTTATAGACTCTAGTCCATTTAGTAATCCTCGAATATATAATAAAATATTTAATTAAATATTTGGCTTATAATAAAAATAGTATTATGTTTGCAATAATTTAATGCGAGTGAAACATAAAAATTGCTTTATATGAAAAACAAAAGTATTTATCCTTGGGTAGTAGTCGGTTTATTGTGGATAGTGGCACTTCTTAATTATATGGACCGCCAAATGCTTTCTACTATGCAAGAAGCTATGAAAGTAGATATTGTAGAACTGAATAAAGCAGAAGCTTTTGGGGCTTTAATGGCTATATTTTTGTGGATCTATGGTTTTATGAGTCCCGTTGCCGGGATTATAGCGGATAGGGTAAATCGTAAGTGGCTAGTTGTCGGTAGTCTTTTTGTTTGGTCCGCTGTCACTTTCTTGATGGGGTATGCCCATGATTTTCATGAACTTTATTGGCTGCGTGCTATAATGGGAGTCAGTGAAGCATTGTATATTCCTTCGGCTTTGTCGTTAATTGCTGACTGGCACGAAGGGAAGTCACGTTCTTTGGCAGTGGGAGTACACATGACCGGTTTATATGTAGGGCAGGCTATTGGTGGTTTTGGAGCTACGGCTGCTGCGGCTTTCTCCTGGCAGGCTACTTTTCATTGGTTTGGTATCGTGGGGATTGTCTATTCTTTGGTACTCATATTATTTTTGAAAGAAAATCCTATTCATAATGTTTCTAGCAAGAAAATAGATAATGTTCCTGGAGAAAAGAAACCTTCTATAATAAGTGGGCTTTCCTTACTGTTTACTAACTGGGCATTTTGGATTATTCTTTTCTATTTTGCTGCTCCCAGTCTTCCGGGGTGGGCAACAAAGAATTGGCTTCCGACCTTATTTGCAGATAGTTTGAACATTCCGATGTCCGAAGCCGGCCCGATATCTACCATAACGATTGCAGTTTCTTCTTTTATCGGCGTTATTTTAGGTGGCATCTTGTCAGACCGTTGGGTACAAAAAAATATTCGTGGACGGGTCTATACCGGAGCTATCGGTTTGGGAATGACTATACCGGCTTTACTTCTGCTGGGTTTTGGACATAGTTTTGTTAGCGTGATTGGTGCAGGCTTACTCTTCGGAATTGGATTTGGAATATTTGACGCTAATAATATGCCTATTTTATGTCAGTTTGTATCGGCGAAACATCGTGCAACGGCTTATGGTATTATGAATATGACCGGTGTGTTTGCCGGAGCTGCTGTGACAGAAGTGTTAGGGAAATGGACGGATGGAGGAAGCTTGGGACAGGGATTTGCAATGTTGAGCATTGTAGTGGCTGTGGCATTGGTACTTCAAATCTATTTCTTAAGGCCGAAGACAGATAATATGGTAGATTAAGAGTATATATAACTTTATAAAAAATAAAATAATGGAACGAATTAAAGGACTTATTGACGCACCGTTTACTCCTTTTTATGAGAATGGTGAAGTGAATTTAGAACCAATTGAAGCATATGCTAAGATGCTGGTAAAGAATGGACTGCAAGGAGTGTTTATCAATGGTTCTTCCGGTGAAGGCTATATGTTGACAGAAGAAGAACGTATGCGATTGGCCGAACGTTGGGTTTCTGTTGCTCCTGAGGGTTTTAAGGTTATAGTGCATGTTGGTAGCTGCTGTGTAAAGGCTAGCCGTATGTTGGCAGAGCATGCACAAAAAATAGGCGCATGGGGGATTGGTGCTATGGCTCCTCCTTTTCCGAAGATTGGTCGTATTGAGGAACTGGTAAAATATATCGAAGAAATAGCAGCCGGGGCACCCGAACTGCCTTTCTATTATTATCATATTCCAGCGTTCAATGGTGCTTTTTTACCAATGGTTAAGCTATTGGAAGCGGTAGACGGTCGTGTTCCCAATTTTGCAGGTATTAAATATACTTTTGAGAGTATGTATGAATATAACCAATGTCGTTTATATAAAAATGGAAAATTCGATATGCTGCATGGACAGGATGAGACAATTCTTCCTTGTCTGGCTATGGGAGGCGCTCAAGGTGGCATTGGAGGAACAACTAATTATAACGGTAAAGAATTGGTCGGTATTATTGAGGCTTGGGAGGCAGGTGATATAGAAACTGCTCGCGAACGCCAAAACTTCTCACAAGAAGTAATAAACGTGATTTGTCATTTCCGTGGGAATATTGTCGGCGGAAAACGTATCATGAAGTTGATAGGGCTTGATTTGGGCAAGAACCGTACTCCGTTTCAGAATATGACAGATGAGGAAGAAGCGCAGATGAAAGCGGAACTTGAAGCTATTCATTTTTTTGACCGATGCAATAAATTTTAAAAACGCATAGCATGAATACAACAGAATATTTGAGTAAGTGGGCTATATCATATAAAGACGATATAATAAATAATATTATGCCGTTTTGGATGAAGTATGGGTTAGATAGAGAACATGGAGGGGTGTATACATGCGTTAATCGTGACGGTAGTTTGATAGATACTACCAAGTCGGTTTGGTTTCAGGGACGTTTTGGATTTATAGCTGCATATGCATATAATAATATAGAAAAGAATCCTCAATGGCTGGCAGCCTCAAAAAGTTGTATTGATTTTATCGAAGCACATTGTTTTGATACGGACGGACATATGTTTTTTGAAGTTACAGAAGACGGAAAGCCCTTGCGTAAACGCCGTTATGTGTTTTCTGAAGGTTTTGCTGCAATAGCAATGGCTGAGTATGCATTAGCAACAGGTGAAAAAGAATATGCGAAAAAAGCTTTGGATATATTTAAACGTACCTTGCATTTCCTGAATACTCCGGGATTTCTTGAGCCAAAATATTTGCCTACTCTGCCTTCAAGAGGTCATTCTATAACAATGATCTTGATTAACACGGCTTCTCGTATCCGTATGGTTATTGATGATCCGTCGTTGACAGAGCAGATAGATACTTCGATTGCAGCGTTACGTAAATATTTTATTCATCCGGAGTTTAAAGCTTTGCTTGAAATGGTGGGACCTGACGGTGAATTCATAGATACTTGTAACGGGCGCGTTATAAACCCGGGGCACTGTATTGAAACTGCGTGGTTTATCATGGAAGAAGCTAAATATCGTAATTGGGATAAGGACTTACTTCAGTTGGCTCTTCAGATTCTTGATTGGTCTTGGGAGTGGGGATGGGACAAGGAATTCGGAGGAATTATCAATTTCCGTGACTGTCGGAATCTTCCTGTTCAGGACTATTCTCAGGATATGAAATTCTGGTGGCCGCAAACAGAAGCTATTATTGCCACTTTATATGCTTATCAGGCTACCGGAGATGAAAAATATCTTCAGATGCATCAACAGGTGAGTGATTGGGCGTATGCTCATTTCCCGGATAAGGAATATGGGGAATGGTATGGTTATCTTCATCGCGACGGTACTGTGGCCCAACCCGCTAAGGGGAATCTTTTTAAAGGACCTTTCCATATACCTCGTATGATGATTCGTGGTTATATGCTTTGTAAAGAGCTTCTTTGAGATATCACTGTTGATAGTTAAAGATACTTTTATTTAGTAAAGCACGTAGAGAAGCCGGCAAGATAAAAGTCTGCAAGTATATATGAAGCGTAACGCAGATGATGTTCAGGTGTTGTCAGTTACGCAGAATTTGACAAGAAACCGCCAGTGCTGAATTCAACCCCTTATTTTGGATTCACCACTGGTAAGGTTTTCTTTTTTTGAAAAACATTCATTTCTTCACTTTTCCCTGTTTGTCTGTGTTAGTGGATAAAGGATGGGGTGCGAGGAGTTCACTTCCATTTTTCATTATAGCAAGTCTTTATTTCATTATAGTAAATCTGAATATGCTTATAGCATAAATAATACTCATCGCGTATATTTTTCCTTCTTGTAGTTGAAACAAACTTCTAGGATTTTATAAAGCACTGCTTTAAGTAGGCAAAAGCAATGCTTTACACCTCCTAAAGCATTGCTTTAGATTTCTCAAAACGATGTGATATATAGGTATGGTGAAGGAGGTCTGAACAAATTTATTGGAGTTGTAGTTAACAAACATGAGCAAACGTTTGAAGTAATCGTCCTGGGGCTCAATAATTGTCGGGGACTTAAAGAATCCGTACCATTTGTGATACCTGTTGCTGTTACACTTATATAGATGACTCTGTTTTGCTTATGCAATCTGTCATTATACCGGTAATTGATTTTGGTTCTACAACAACCCCTAGAGAATTGAATAAGTGTGGTGTTGTCAATAAATAAATGCCTGTTTTTATAAGTATTATTGGTGAATGAATAGATAGTGGTTACAAGTGAATGCATAAGTTCAATTAGAACTTAGTTGAGTTATTTATTCATATTTTCTTCTATCTTATAGAGGATTTAGATATAAATCACCGATATGTATATCTAAAATCGCTGCAAATATATTTATATTATTAATATCTGCAAAGTATTTAATAAATTATTTTCTTATATATGCTATTAAATATAAAAATATGCATTATTAAAGTCATGAATAAAAGGGAAGAGTTATATCTTAAATAGGTAGAAAACAGGTCGATTTTGCGAATATGTTTTTGCTCCGATTAAAATTCTAAAGAGGAATCTGACGTAGGGAGATGAGGTATTACCGGAAGATTAGTTCTAATTGGACTTAGATAAGTATCTAAAATTATTTCAATTATTAACTAAAAGTAATACTAATGAAAAAAGACATCCTTTTGCTTATGTTGTGTCTTTTCTGCTCCATAGGGGCTATGGCACAGACAAAAACAATTACCGGTGTGGTAAGCGATGCTGCTGGTGAACCAATCATCGGAGCGAGTGTTGTCGAAGTGGGTACAACAAATGGTACCATTACTGACATCGATGGTAAATTTGTATTAAACATGAATCCGGACGGAAAAATCAGAGTTTCGTATATCGGATATCAAGTACAAACAATTGATCTTAAAGGAAAGACTTCTTTCCGGATTCAGATGAAAGAAGATTCTGAGATGCTGGAAGAAGTGGTAGTAACCGGTTATGGCGGTAAACAGTTGCGTACTAAAGTTACCAACTCAATTTCCAAGGTAAAAGAAGAAACATTGAAGCAGGGATTGTATTCAAATCCCGGTCAGGCATTATCCGGAGCTGTTGCAGGTTTGTCCGTTAGCCAGACTTCCGGTAATCCGGGCAGTACACCGACGCTGGTCCTTCGTGGAGGTACTAACTTTGATGGTTCTGGCTCTCCTCTGATTCTGATTGATGGACAGGTACGTTCTTCTTTGAGTGATATCAATCCGGATGATATTGAATCAATGGAAGTATTGAAAGATGCCGGTGCTACTGCAATCTATGGTGCACGTGCCAATGATGGTGTAATCCTTGTTACAACCAAGCGCGGAAAAAGCGGAAGAGCAGAAGTGAACCTGAAAGCAAAGTTCGGGTTAAACTATTTCAAAAATTCCTATGAGTTTCTTGATGCCGGAGATTATATTTATTGGATGCGTATGGGATATAAGAATGCTTATATGGGAGATATGAAACATCCGGACGGAAGCGCTGTGAAGGCATGGTCTTCACTTAGTTCATTGACTAGTGCTACTCCTTACGGTACAGGTAATGCTTATTTTGCGAGTGACGGGGTGACCCCTCTGGATGGAAACAAAACGAGTTCTGCTATTTGGAGTACAATGAAATATACTGATAATCTGGCTTTTTTGTTGGATCAGGGTTGGCAAACAATGATCGACCCTATCTATGGGGATAAACTTATTTATAAAAACACAGACATCGCAGATTTCAACGTCCAAACTCCAGCATTTTCACAGGATTATAATTTAAGTGTAAGTGGCGGAAATGAAAAAGGGAACTACTATGCCGGGTTAGGTTATAATAAGAGTGACGGTACGGCATACGGCAACTGGTATAAGCGTATAACCTTTACCTTCAATGCTGATTATAAGCTGAAAGAATGGTTAACTTCCAGTTCCAGTTTTAATTTTGCGGACGCTACTTGGAACGGGTTGCCTGCAACTCAGACAGCAGAGGCTAATTATTTTTCTCGTTGTTTGTCATTGCCTCCTACTTTCCGCGGTTACAATGCAGATGGAGAGATGCTGTTAGGCCCTAACTCCGGGGATGGTAATCAGCAGTATAATTTTGATAAGTTTGTCCGGGATCAGAACACTGATAAGTTTACAATGAATCAATCTTTCACTGTAAACTTCATGAAAGGACTTTCGTTAAAGCTTGGTGCAATCTGGTATTATCAGGAAGAAAAGGACGAAAGCTTTAATAAGGATTATTTAAGTTCTCCGGGAAATAAGGTTACTTCACGCAGCACCTCTGCTTATTATGACCGCACACTGGATCAGACCTATAATGCTGTATTAAATTATAATTATCAGATAAACAAAGATCATTATCTGGATGCGATGGCTGGTTTCGAATATTATGATTCTTATAATAAAGGTTTCAATGCATCCGGTTCGGGAGCCCCGACCGACGACTTTATGGATTTACAGTATACGTCAAAAGAAGAGGGAAAACGCTCTATTGACTCTTGGCATTCACGTCAACGTATCATGTCTTTCTTCGGACGTGTAAATTATGATTATCAATCAAAATATCTCTTGTCACTGGTACTTAGAAAAGACGGTTATTCTAAACTGGCAAAAGAAAACCGTTGGGGAGTATTTCCGGGTGTTTCGACCGGGTGGGTTTTCAGCAAAGAGAAATTTATGGCAAACACAAGCGATATACTTTCATTTGGTAAATTACGTGCAAGTTTCGGTCTGAACGGTAATGTCAACAAGAACTTTGTAGGCAATTATACCGTACAGGGGTCATACGGTAGTAATACTTACAATGGCGCTACGGGATTTCTTTTGGGAAGTATTCCTAATCCTTATCTGATGTGGGAGAAATCCAGAACTTTTGAAATCGGTCTTGACTTAGGCTTTCTCGAAAATCGTATTAATGCTAATTTGACCTATTATAATCGTCTGACTAGTGATAAATATGCTAATATCACCGTACCTTCCACGTCTGGAGTAGGTTCTGTGGTTTCCAATAACGGTAAGTTCCAGAATCAAGGATTTGAGTTTGAACTGGCTTTCCGTATTATTGACCGGAAAGACTGGAAATGGAATCTGAACTGGAATGGAGCACTGAACAAAAATAAGGTCGTAGCGTTGCCGGATAACGGGCTGGAACGTAATCGACAAGATGCATATCAGGTATATACCGGCTATGGTGACGCTAAAATGTGGGTAGGAGGCTATCAGGAAGGACAACGTCCGGGTGACTTGTATATGTTTATCGCTGACGGTATCTATAAATCACAGGATGAGATACCGGCTGGTTTGATTGATATTACGTCCGGTAATAATGGATCGACCGGCAGACCTTTATATGGAGGGGCAGAAGGTTATAATAAATTGTCCGACAGCCAAAAAGAAAACGCACTACCTATTCAGCCAGGTGACGTAAAATGGAAAGATGTCAATGGGGACGGCGTGATTGATAATTATGATATGGTAAAGGTAGGAAATACGGTACCGAAGTGGACAGGCGGTTTCAATACTACGGTGAGCTGGAAAGACTTGACGTTATCGGCGCGTTTCGACTATGCTTTAGGGTTCAAAGCGGTAGACTGGAAATCAATGTGGATTATGGCTTGCGCGCAAGGTACATATAATACTATCCAGGAAACTAAGGATACTTGGACACCGGACAATCCGAACGCTAAATATCCTACATATGTTTGGGCGGATCAGTTGGGAAAGAGAAACTATTGCCGTAGTTCTTCCATGTTTGTGTATAATGGTAATTATCTGGCACTTCGTGAACTGTCGCTAACTTATCGGTTACCGTCGATATGGGTGCAAAAAGCTAAATTGAGTAACGTGGAATTATCTGTGACAGGACAAAACTTAGGTTATCTGACAGAAGCGAAGCACTTGTTCTCACCTGAAAAGGCGGATAACAACGGTGGATATCCATTGCCTCGCACTGTAATTTTTGGTATCAACGTTTCTTTCTAACATATAAAAAAGACAGATTATGAAAAAAATAATATACATCATTTCTTTATTTGTATCCTCTGTCCTCTATACATCATGCGATGCTTTGGATTTGACTCCCGAGGATTATTTCGGAAGTGGAAACTATTGGAATAATGAAGCTCAAGTTGATGGATATATGACAGGTATGCATTCTCAACTGAGAAGTTATTATGATATGTTCTATGTTCTAGGAGAAGTTCGTGGTGGAACGCAACGTGTAGGAACTTCATCTGAAAATACTAGTTTGAACTATGCTAATCTCCGTTCCAATGTAATCGATCAAGACAGGCCGGGTATTAGTAATTGGTACGGTCTTTATTCTCCAATCATGCAAGTCAATCATTTTATTCAGCAAGTAGAGAATGAATGCAGTTTCCTGGATGATACAAACAGAAAACACTATTTGGCTCAAGCGTATGGATTGAGGGCATTATATTATTTCATGCTTTATAAGACGTATGGGGGAGTGCCTATTGTCACTGAAGTTGAACTCTTGAATGGCAAGGTGACTGCGGACAAATTTTATGTGGAACGTGCGACAGCGGAAGCAACGCTTGAATTTATAAAAGGTGATATTCAAAAATCAGAGAATAATTATGCAGATATTACAGTGACAAATAGTTACGATAAAACAATATGGTCCAAAGCTGCTACCCTGATGTTGAAAGCGGAAATATATATGTGGGCTGCTAAAGTGACCATTACCGGACATACTGCTACCGGAACAACTGATTTGAAGGTTGCTCAAGCAGCTTTGAATCAGATTATAGGTAAGTTTGAATTACTGTCCGATTTTGAAAATGTTTTCAGTACTTCCAATCGTAATAATAAAGAGATTATTTTCACATTACACTTTGCCGACGGCGAAGCAACCAACTGGGCTGGGCAATTTTTATATCAGGATGCAGTATTTATCGGACAGGTGTATGGACGTGACAGCAAGCGGATAGAAACCGACACTTTGAATCTGAAAGGGACTGGCGGTGTATTCAGGCATGAATATACCTATGATTTCTGGTCTGCCTATGATGAAAAAGATACTCGTCGTGATGTAACCTTTTTGGAATATTATACTCAAGAAGATAAAGATCCTGCAAGTTTTGGCTGCGTTATGAAAAAAGGCATAGGTTCAATTAACTCTAATAACAATCGTATTTATGATACGGATATTATTATCTATCGCTATGCGGACGCTTTGCTTATGATGGCCGAAGTGGCAAACGGATTAGGTGAATCATGCAGTACTTATGTTAATGATGTACGTAAGCGTGCTTATGGCGATGACTATGCCGGGCACGAATACGCTGACGGTAGTTTTGAAGCAAACGAATTGGCTATATTGCACGAACGCGATAAGGAATTTGTCTGGGAAGGTAAACGTTGGTTTGATGTTGTACGTATGCAGGATGCTTCTCATAATTCGTTGGCGTTTTCGGCAGCAGCCAATTATCCGTCTACTTCTCCTTTGATTAGTACGAGTGAAAAGCATAAACTTTTATGGCCATTGGATATTAGCACGATGAATATCAATCCATTACTGGAACAAACTCCGGGATATGACACTTATAAAAAGCAGCCGGAATAAAAGTTAGTACATTGTGATAAAAAGCGGGATAGGGACTAATTTATCTATCTCGCTTTTTATCTTTTTCTTCCTTTTAAAGAAAGAAATGGCACACTAATGCTAGTTTATTAATATTCTTGTATATAATAAAATATTTAATTATTTGCTGGTAATATGATAAATTTATATCTTTGTGCCCAAACAATTAATAATACCATGAAAAGAAACCTACTTTTATTATTATCTATCCTTTTTTTATCTGTCTGTGGGACTTTGCAGGCTGTTGCATCGGATACTGTATTTGTGCGTGAAACTCAGATTCCAATTTTGATTGAACGACAGGATAACGTGTTGTTTATGTTGCGTTTGAATGCAAAAGAGAGTCGTAGTTTGGATGAAGTAGTTTTGAATTTTGGCAAAGATGTGAATATGGCGGATATACAGTCCGTTAAGTTATATTATAGTGGTACGGAGGCCAGACAAAACTATGGTAAGAAATTCTTTACTCCCGTATCTTATATTTCCAGCCATACGCCGGGGAAGACATTGGCTGCGAATCCTTCTTATTCGATTAATAAATCACAGGTAAATAATCCCGGGCGGAAAGTGATACTGAATGCTAATCAGAAACTTTTTCCCGGAATCAATTATTTCTGGATCAGTCTGCAAATGAAACCGGGCGCCTCTTTGCTGGATAAAGTGTCAGCTAAGATTGTTACTGTTAAGGTTGATAATAAAGAAGCACTTATGCATACGGTTTCACCGGAGAATATAGCTCATAGGGTAGGAGTAGGGGTACGCCATGCCGGTGACGATGGTTCGGCTGCCTTCCGTATTCCGGGATTGGCAACTACTAATAAAGGAACATTGCTGGGAGTTTATGATGTACGTTATAATAGCAGTGTTGATTTGCAGGAACATGTGGACGTCGGTTTGAGCCGTAGTGTAGACGGTGGTAAAACATGGGAGAAGATGCGTTTACCTTTAGCTTTTGGTGAAACTGGCGGTTTGCCTGCTGCGCAGAACGGTGTTGGCGACCCTTCGATCTTAGTGGATACCAAGACCAACACAACATGGGTGGTGGCGGCTTGGACACATGGAATGGGTAATCAGCGTGCTTGGTGGAGTTCTTATCCGGGAATGGATATGAATCATACGGCCCAGTTGGTATTGTCAAAGAGTACGGACGATGGTAAAACGTGGTCGGAGCCTATTAATATAACAGATCAGGTGAAAGATCCATCCTGGTATTTCCTTTTGCAAGGACCGGGACGAGGTATCACCATGCAAGACGGCACATTGGTATTCCCGATTCAGTTTATCGATTCTACCCGTGTTCCGAATGCGGGAATTATGTATAGCAAAGACCGTGGCGAAACATGGAAAATCCATAACTATGCGCGCACCAATACAACAGAAGCTCAGGTAGCGGAAGTGGAGCCTGGCGTACTGATGTTAAATATGAGAGATAACCGTGGAGGCAGTCGTGCTGTCGCTACTACCAAGGATCTCGGTAAGACTTGGACAGAACATCCTTCTTCCCGTAAAGCTTTACAGGAACCGGTGTGTATGGCAAGTTTAATCAGCGTGAAAGCGGCAGACAACACATTAAATAAGGATATTCTTTTATTCTCCAATCCGAATACGGTAAAAGGTCGTCATCATATCACGATCAAGGCCAGTCTGGATGGAGGTATCACCTGGCTACCCGAACATCAAGTGATGCTGGATGAAGGTGACGGTTGGGGATATTCTTGTTTGACAATGATTGATAAAGAGACAGTCGGCATATTATATGAAAGCAGTGTCGCTCATATGACTTTTCAGGCAATCCGGCTGAGAGATATAATACAATAGGAATTATCATACGACCTGTAATCATGAAAAACAGACTCATATTATTTATATATATTATAATTAACTTATGCACAATTTCAGTGGTAAAAGCAGGTGATTATCACCTGCTCCCCCAGCCGCAAAAGTTTACCCCCTCTCATTTAAACTTTCAGGTGAATAAGGTACAGCTTTCCACTCCTGTGCTTCAACAGGAGTGGGAAACTCTTATCTCCGAAATGGGAGGAACCGTCTCCCCCAAGGCAACCGGTACTATTGAAGTTAAATTACTGCCGACCCTCCCCGAAATACCGATGAACCAGGATGAAGCCTACCGACTGAGCATCACAAAGAAGCGGATAATTGTTGAGGCTGTAACCGAACGCGGTGTTTATTGGGCTATGCAAACTTTAAGGCAGCTGGCAGAAAAAAGGAATTCAAAAACGCATATTCAAGGAGCTGAGATCATCGACTGGCCTGCTTTCCGGGTTCGCGGATTTATGCAGGATGTTGGAAGAAGCTACATTTCACTGGATGAACTTAAGCGTGAAATCGCCGCGCTTGCCAAATTCAAAATCAATGTTTTTCACTGGCATTTGACCGAGAATCAATCCTGGCGTCTGGAAAGTAAGATTTTTCCGATGCTGAACGATAGTGCGAATACCACCCGCATGCCCGGCAAATATTATACGCTGGAAGAAGCCAAGGAGTTGGTTGCATTCTGTAAAGCACATCACATGACGCTGATTCCCGAAATAGATATGCCCGGACATAGCGCTGCATTTATACGTACTTTCCGCCATGATATGCAAAGTCCTGAAGGGATGAAAATTTTGAAATTGTTGATGGATGAAGTCTGTGAAACGTTTGATGTGCCTTATTTGCATATCGGTACGGATGAAGTGCAGTTTACCAATCCCCGTTTTGTGCCGGAAATGGTGTCCTATGTACGTTCCAAAGGTAAGAAAGTAATTTCATGGAATCCGGGTTGGCACTACAAACCCGGGGAGATTGACATGACTCAACTTTGGAGTTATCGTGGAAAGGCGCAGAAAGGGATTCCCGCCATTGACTCACGTTTTCATTATCTGAATCATTTTGACACCTTTGGTGATATCATAGCATTGTACAACAGTCGTATTTATAATAAGGAACAAGGAAGCGAAGATTTAGCAGGGACAATCCTGGCTATCTGGAATGACAGGTTAGTCAGTACCGAGTGGGGGATGATTATCGAAAATAATTTCTATCCTAATATGCTGGCTATGGCGGAACGTGCCTGGAAAGGTGGTGGGACGGAATATTTCGATAAGAACGGAACAATACTTCCAACCGACGAGCATTCGGAACTATTCAGAAGTTTTGCCGATTTTGAACGTCGTTTGTTGTGGCATAAAGAACATACTTTTGACGGTTATCCGTTTGCGTATGTCCGTCAGACAAATGTGAAATGGAATATTACAGATGCTTTCCCGAACGAAGGAAATCTGGCAAAGGCTTTTCCTCCGGAAGAAACTTTGCAGGATAGTTACAGCTATGGAGGAAAAACATACAATGTGCGTCCTGCTATTGGTGCCGGAATCTATTTACGCCACGTGTGGGGGACGCTTATTCCCGGATTTTATAAAGAACCGAAAGAAAACCATACGGCCTACGCCTACACCTATGTCTATTCGCCGAAAGAACAAAACGTTGGTTTGTGGGCTGAATTTCAGAATTACGGACGCTCCGAAGCCGATCTTCCTCCTCTGCCGGGAAAATGGGATTATAAGGAAAGCCGTATCTGGATAAATGAACAGGAAATATTACCGCCTGTCTGGACAGCTACTCACCGCACCAAAAGCAATGAAATAGCTTTGGGCAACGAAAATTGTGTGGCACGCCCGCCTTTGGAAGTTCATCTGCAAAAAGGCTGGAATAAAGTACTTTTGAAATTACCGGTAGGGAAGTTTGTTAGCCCGGAAGTCCGGCTAGTAAAATGGATGTTTACTACTGTCTTTGTTACTCTTGACGGACAGAAAGCGGTAGAAGGACTCATTTACTCACCAAATAAAACACTAGAGTGACATATCGATTATAGAGAGAGAACTATTTATAAATATGCTATGAGCAGATTTGAATATGTTATAATGAAACTCAGATATGCTATAATGAAAAACGGATATGCTAATGAGTAAATAAAAAGAATAGTCATGAAAAAGATCTTTTTTTTAGTGGTCATATTGACCCTGTCTTTGTTATGCCGCGCACAAGAACGCAAATATTCTACGTTTTACTACCAGCGTGCTACATTGTTTGAAGAACTGCCTGTTACTTCCAGTGACATTATTTTTCTGGGAAACAGTATCACAAACGGTGCCGAATGGGCGGAACTATTCAAGAACAAACATGTCAAAAACCGTGGAATCAGCGGCGACATTTGTATGGGAGTATATGACCGTCTTGATGCTATCCTGAAGGGAAAGCCCGCTAAAATATTTCTTTTGATTGGTATTAATGATGTGAGTAGGGGAACTCCCGCCGATACTATTGTATCCCGTATTGAGATGATTGTCAGGAAGATAAAGGCAGATTCGCCTAAAACAAAGCTATATCTGCAAAGTGTTCTTCCGGTCACCGACCATTACAATATGTTCAAGGGACATACTTCCCGTTGGCAGGTTATCCCTGAAATCAATAAAGGGTTAGTCGGCTTGGCAGAAAAAGAAGGAGCGACCTATATAGATTTGTACTCCCATTTTATAGACAAACAAACCGGAAAGATGAACACTACCTATACAAATGATGGTTTGCATCTTCTGGGGAAAGGTTACTTGAAATGGGTAGAGATTGTGAAACCTTACATTGGGAAGAAATAAATGAAAAAGATTTTACTATTATTCGTCTGTCTGTTCGTTTGTTGGATGTTGTCTGCCCAGCAACGGATAAAGGTTGCATGTGTAGGAAACAGTATTACCTATGGTACAGGATTATCTGACCGTGCAACACAATCTTATCCTGTGAAGTTGCAAAAGCTGCTGGGAGAACGTTATGAAGTCGAGAACTTCGGGAAACCTGGCGCTACCCTGCTTAATCAGGGACATCGCCCTTATACCCGACAGGAAGAATATCGGAAAGCATTGGATTTTGCAGGAGATATTGTTGTCATTCATTTGGGTATCAATGATACCGACCCTCGCAATTGGCCTAACTACCGTGATTTTTTTGTGAAAGATTATTTGAAGCTGATTGATACATTCCGTGAGGCCAATCCCGCTGTACGGATTATCATTGCACGAATGACTCCGATTGCCGACCGCCATACCCGTTTTTTGTCGGGAACCCGTGATTGGCATGGAGAGATACAAACGGCTATTGAAACGGTGGCACGCTATGCCGGGGTACAGTTAATCGATTTCCACGAACCGCTTTATCCATATCCTTATCTTTTGCCGGACGCTGTTCATCCTGCTGCTGAAGGGGCTGCGATAATGGCGAGAACAGTTTACTCGGCTATCACCGGAGATTATGGAGGCTTGAAATTATCTCCGCTTTATACGGATAATATGATTCTTCAGCGCGATACTCCTTTGAAGGTTCATGGGATAGCCAATGCAGGAGAGCAAGTAACAGTTTGCATAGACCGCCAGCAGTGGATTACAAAGGCTGCACCGGACGGTAAATGGTCCGTGAAATTATCACCGTTGAAAGCGGGAGGACCTTATACGCTAACAATTTCTACCCCTCATAGAATCTTGAAATATACAAATGTCTTGATAGGAGAGGTTTGGTTATGCTCCGGTCAGTCGAATATGGAATTTATGTTACGGCAGACTATTACCGGCAAAAAAGACATTCCTCAAGCTGCCGACGAACAGTTACGTTTGTATGACATGAAAGCGCGCTGGCGCACGGACGCAGTGCAATGGGACGCTTCCGTTCTCGATTCCTTGAATCATCTTCAATATTATAAGGAGACCGAATGGGAAATTTGTACTCCTGCCAATGCTGCCCATTTCTCTGCAATCGCTTATTATTTCGGTCAGATGTTGCGGGATAGCTTGAAGGTTCCGGTGGGGTTGATCTGTAATGCTATCGGCGGTTCACCCACCGAATCATGGATTGACCGGAATACGTTGGAATATCAATTCCCGGCTATATTAAAAGATTGGACGCGTAATGACTTTATACAGGACTGGGTACGTGGAAGAGCTGCATTGAATGTTAAACTCTCGAAGGAGAAGTTTCAGCGCCACCCTTATGAACCTTGTTATTTATACGAGTCCGGTATTCGGCCGTTGGAGCAATATCCCGTCAGAGGTGTGATCTGGTATCAGGGGGAATCAAACGCTCATAATTGCGAAGCTCATGAGAAGCTCTTTAAACTCTTAGTCGGTAGTTGGCGTAAGAACTGGAAGAATGAGGATTTGCCATTCTATTATGTACAGCTTTCCAGTATAGCTCGTCCTTCGTGGCCGTGGTTCCGTGACAGCCAGCGTAGAATGATGGCTGAAATTCCGAATACCGGTATGGCAGTATCAAGTGATTATGGTGATTCGTTGGATGTACATCCTAGAAATAAAAAACCGGTTGGAGAACGCTTGGCTCGCTGGGCATTGAATAAAACTTATGGAATGCATGATGTGTTGCCTTCCGGACCCTTATTTTGTCGGGCCGATTTTTGTGAAGATGTCGTATATGTTACTTTTGATTACGGCAAGGGGTTGAAGAGTTCGGACGGTGGTCCTTTGCGTACGTTTGAAGTTGCCGAGACAGACGGCGTTTATTATCCCGCAGTTGCCGAAATAATAAACGGTCAGATAAAAGTATATAGCGAACAAGTGAAACGTCCGCGATATATCCGTTATGGCTGGCAACCTTTCACACGTGCAAATTTGGTGAATGAGGCAGGTTTGCCCGCGTCAACTTTTCGTGCGGAAGCGCCCGAATCTTTTGTTGCCGATCTCCATTTACAAAGAATGGAGGGATTTCCTAAGTCGGAGAAAGGACTTAAATCAGGAGTCTCTGCCTGTTATGCAGGAATGCTGAATGGGAAACTGCTGTTGGCAGGAGGTTGTAATTTTCCCGGAATCCCCGCCGATGAAGGAGGAAAAAAGAAATACTATCAGGGGATTTATGTAGCAGAGATGAATCCAGATACAGTGTTTGTCTGGAATAAAGTTGGAGAACTTCCCGTTTCTGCCGCTTATGGCGTTTCTGTATCCTGTTCGGATGGAATCATCTGTATAGGAGGAACTGACGGTCAGGATGCACTAACTTCTGTTTATAAAATCCGCTGGGATGAGAAAAGCGAAAAGAATGGGAAAAATAAGAAGAAAGGGAAAGTCGTCATCGAAACATTACCGGCTTTACCTTATGCTCTAGATAATATGTGTGGGACGCTAATTGGGGAACAACTATTCATAGCCGGAGGAAATAGAAACGGAAAGCCATCCAATTCCTTCCTCCGACTCGATTTAACTAATCTTTCTGTAGGCTGGCATGAGTTACCGGAATATCCCGGAGATGCACGTACACAAGCCGTTTGTGCCGGCCAGCGTAGGGGAGACGACTACCGTTTCTATTTATGGGGAGGATTTGCTCCTTCTACGGAAGGAAAACCGGCAACACTTTCCACAAGTGGTTACTGTTATTCTTCCGTATCTCGGCAATGGATGCCTGTAGCTACTCCGAAAGGAAGTGACGGAGAGGTTGTATCTTTAGGGGGGGGAGCTGCCGTTGCATTAAATGATAGCTTGGTATTATGTACAGGTGGAGTAAACAAAGACATATTTCTAGCGGCTCTACGGTGTCCTGAAAAAGATTACCTCCTTCATCCGGTAGAATGGTATAAGTTTAATGACCGTATATTGGTCTATAATATCAATCTGGACATCTGGCAGGAAGTTGCCCGTACATCGCTGGTAGCGCGTGCCGGAGCTGCGTTAGTGGGGTGGGATAAAACATATTATAATATTAATGGAGAATTGAAGCCCGGTGTCCGTACTCCGGAAATTATAAAAATAACGGTCGAATAATGGGGGAAAATTGACAAAAAAGTAATATCTTTGACTCCGTTAATATCTAATACCCCCACTATGATATTGAATTTGACAGGAAAAAAGGCTCAGATAGCATGCGGACTACTATGTTGTTGTAGCATGGCGTATGCACAGAGTAATGACAATTCAGAAGTTGTACTTCTACACACAGGCTGGGAATTTTCTCAAGCAGGAACAGAACTATGGCGAACGGCAGAAGTGCCCGGTACAGTACATCAGGACCTTATTCACCACAAATTACTTCCTTCTCCTTTTTATGGAATGAATGAACAGAAGATTCAATGGGTGGAAAACGAAGATTGGGAATACCGCACTTCTTTTACCGTTACAATGGAACAATTGGAGCGGGATGATGCCCAGCTCATCTTTGAAGGTCTTGATACCTATGCAGATGTTTATCTCAACGGTTCCTTACTGTTAAAGTCCGATAATATGTTTGTCGGTTATTCGTTACCTGTAAAGCCACAACTTCGTCTAGGGGAAAACTTACTCCATATATATTTCCATTCACCTATCCGGCAAACTCTTCCTCAATATGCCTCCAACGGATTCAACTATCCGGCGGATAATGACCACCATGAGAAACATCTGAGTGTGTTCTCCCGTAAAGCTCCTTACAGTTACGGTTGGGATTGGGGAATCCGTATGGTAACTAGTGGTATTTGGCGTCCGGTAAAAATTCGTTTTTATGACGCCGCTTCCATTAATGATTATCATATCAAGCAACTGTCGCTGACAGAACACTCTGCCGAACTATCTAATGAACTGGAAATAAACAATATACTTCCTCAATCGATTCAAGCAGAAATACGGATTAATTATTCATTTGAAAAAGGAGAAGAAACTGTAATTAGCCGTTCTGTCACTTTGCAACCCGGACTCAACTCTATCCATATCCCTTCCGAAGTCCTGTCTCCGGTACGCTGGATGCCGAATGGTTGGGGCAAACCGGCTTTGTATGATTTTTCTGCTCAAGTTGTCTTTGACGGTAAAGTGGTAGCCGAGCAATCCCACCGTATCGGTTTACGTACCGTCCGGTTGGTGAACGAGAAAGATGCGGACGGAGAATCTTTCTATTTTGAAGTGAATGGCATTCCGATGTTCGCCAAAGGTGCCAACTATATACCACAGGACGCTCTATTGCCCTCTGTGACTACCGAACGCTATCAGACATTGTTCCGTGATATCAAAGAGGCCAACATGAATGTAGTCCGTATATGGGGTGGAGGAACGTATGAAGACGATCGTTTCTATGATTTGGCGGATGAAAACGGCATCTTGGTTTGGCAGGACTTTATGTTCGCTTGTACCCCTTATCCGTCTGACCCTACATTCTTGAAGCGGGTAGAGGAGGAAGCTTGCTACAACATCCGCCGTCTTCGCAACCACCCTTCGCTGGCTATGTGGTGTGGCAACAATGAGATATTGGAAGCCTTGAAATATTGGGGGTATCAGAAAAAATACACTCCGGAAATCTATCAGGAAATGATGTCCGGTTACGACAAACTCTTCCGTGAACTACTTCCCGCCAAGGTGAAAGAACTCGATGCTGACCGCTTTTATATCCATAGCTCCCCTTATCTAGCCAACTGGGGACGTCCCGAATCATGGGGAATAGGCGATAGCCATAATTGGGGTGTTTGGTACGGACAGAAACCTTTTGAATCATTGGATACCGACTTGCCACGTTTCATGAGCGAATTTGGTTTCCAATCCTTCCCTGAGATGAAAACTATTGCTACATTCGCAGCTCCTGAAGATTATCAAATCGAATCGGAAGTGATGAATGCCCACCAAAAGAGTAGTATTGGCAATGCTTTGATCCGTACTTACATGGAACGTGACTATATCGTACCTGAGAAATTTGAGGACTTTGTATATGTCGGACTGGTTTTGCAAGGCCAGGGAATGCGTCATGGCTTGGAAGCTCACCGTCGTAACCGTCCTTATTGCATGGGTACTCTATACTGGCAGTTGAACGATAGCTGGCCCGTCGTTTCATGGTCGAGTATCGACTATTATGGTAACTGGAAAGCTTTGCATTATCAGGCGAAACGTGCTTTTGCTCCTATTCATATCAACCCTATTCAGCGGAATGACAGCTTATGTGTCTACCTTCTTTCCGATCGCCTTGATACGTTGGAGAAAATGACATTAGAAATGAAAGTCATAGACTTTGAGGGAAAAAAGATCAGTAAACCGATGCTATTGAAATCTTTGTCGGTTCCTGCAAATACCTCTCAATGTGTATATCGGACAAAACTTGACGTCTTACTGTCTTCGACAAAACGCCCGCTTTCGGAAGAACTCCTCCACTGCTTCATGCTGCTTACCTTGAAAGACAAATCCGGACATGTGGTAGATGAAACGGTTTATTTCTTTGCAAAGACCAAAGACCTGCTTTTGCCCGAAACGACTATTTCCTATAAAATGAAGCAGACAGATGGCGAATGCGAACTGACACTTCTTTCTCCTGTTTTGGCAAAAGACGTCTTTATCGAAGTTCCATTACAGGGTGCCCGTTTTAGTGACAACTTTTTCGATCTTCTGCCCGGAGAACGTAAAACGATTCTCATTACTTCTCCTCAAATAAAGAAAGGGGAGGAACTGCCTCTGACTGTGAAGCATATTCGTGAGACCTATAATTAAATAATTCTATTAATAACTTAACACCTAATTTTTTAGTTTATGAAACAACTCTTAAAATTAACGGGATGTCTGGCGGTAGCAGGGCTTTTTGCCTCTTGTCAATCGGCTCAGCAAGAAGCTGATTACCAGATTATTCCCATGCCTCAGGAAATTGTAACAGCCTCGGGAAACCCCTTCATTCTGAAGAGTAGTGTGAAGATTCTCTATCCGGAAGGTAATGAGAATATGCAACGTAACGCGAAATTTCTGGCAGACTACTTGAAAACAGCTACCGGAAAAGATTTTGTTATCGAAGCCGGGACAGAAGGAGAGAATGCAATTGTATTGGCACTTGGGACAGAATCCGAAAATCCGGAATCTTACCAATTGAAAGTTACCGGTGACGGAATTACAATCACTGCTCCTACAGAGGCCGGAGTATTTTACGGAATTCAATCATTGCGTAAGTCATTGCCTGTCGCAATAGGTGCGGAGATTGCTTTGCCTGCAGTAGAGATAAAGGATGCTCCCCGTTTCGCTTATCGTGGCGCACATTTTGATACGAGTCGTCATTTCTTTACTGTAGATGAAGTGAAGACTTATATTGATATGATGGCTTTGCATAATATGAATCGTTTCCATTGGCATATTACTGAAGACCAAGGTTGGCGTCTGGAAATCAAGAAATACCCGAAACTGACGGAAATAGGTTCTAAGAGAACGGAAACAGTTATCGGACGTAACTCCGGTGAATATGACGGCAAACCTTATGGTGGTTTCTATACGCAGGAAGAGGCTAAGGAAATAGTAGCGTATGCTGCCGAACGTTATATCACGGTTATCCCCGAGATTGACCTTCCGGGACATATGCAGGCTGCTCTTGCCGCTTATCCCGAATTAGGTTGTACTGGCGGTCCGTATGAAGTTTGGAGACAATGGGGTGTATCTGAAGATGTGCTTTGTGCCGGAAACGATCAGGTATTGAAATTCCTCGAAGACGTATATGCTGAATTGATTGAGATCTTCCCGTCAGAATATATCCATGTGGGTGGTGACGAATGCCCGAAAGTACGCTGGGAGAAATGCCCGAAATGTCAGGCACGTATCAAGGCATTGGGGTTAAAATCGGATGATAAACATAGTAAGGAAGAACGTTTGCAGAGTTTCGTAATCAATCACATTGAGAAATTCCTGAACGACCACGGACGTCAGATTATTGGTTGGGATGAAATTCTCGAAGGCGGACTGGCTCCTAACGCGACTGTAATGTCATGGCGTGGAGAAAGAGGTGGTATCGAAGCTGCCAAACAGAAACACGATGTGATTATGACACCGAATACCTATTTGTATTTCGACTATTATCAGACGAAAGATACGGAAAACGAACCTCTCGGAATTGGTGGTTATCTGCCGCTTGAAAGAGTATATAGCTACGAACCGATGCCGACTTCCCTTACTCCGGAAGAACAAAAATATATTAAGGGTGTGCAAGCTAATCTCTGGACTGAATATATTCCTACTTTCTCTCATGCGCAATATATGGTATTGCCTCGTTGGGCTGCATTGTGTGAAATCCAGTGGTCTACTCCCGACAAGAAGAACTATGAAGACTTCCTGTCTCGTTTGCCGCAACTGATTAAGTGGTATGATGCAGAAGGATACAATTATGCAAAACATGTGTTTAACGTAACAGCCGAATATACGCCGAACCCGGCAGACGGTACATTGGACATCACGTTGTCTACCATTGACAATGCCCCTATCCACTATACATTGGACGGTACGGAACCTACTGCCGCTTCTCCGCTTTATGAAGGTGTCCTGAAAATCAAGGAAAATGCAGACTTCTCCGCTATCGCTGTTCGTCCTACCGGAAACAGCCGTGTGATTTCAGAGAAGATCAATTTCAGTAAGTCCAGCATGAAGCCGATTGTAGCTAATCAACCGGTCAACAAACAATATATGTTTAAAGGTGAATCTACACTAGTAGACGGACTGAAAGGAAATGGCAACTATAAGACCGGTCGTTGGATTGCATTCTATAAAAACGATATGGATATGACTATCGACCTTCAGCAACCTACCGAGATTTCGAGCGTTGCTATTTCTACTTGCGTAGAGAAGGGAGACTGGGTGTTTGATGCAAGAGGATTTTCCGTAGAAGTATCAGACGACGGTAAGAACTTTACCAAAGTAGCTTCCGAAGAATACCCTGCTATGGAACAAAGTGATAAGAATGGTATCTACGAACATAAATTGTCATTCACTCCGGTGAAAACTCAGTATGTAAAGGTGGTTGCCTTGTCTGAAAGTAAAATACCGGAATGGCATGGAGGCAAAGGAAATCCTGCTTTCTTGTTTGTAGATGAAATCACAGTAGATTAATGAATATAAGAAATAGATGCACTAAAGTTTGTCTTTTCTTATGGGTATTGGGGATGTGCTTTGCGGCACATCCTCTTCATGCACAGTCCGTAATCCCTGTCCCTCTGAAAATAGAGCAGGGTACGGGCTCTTTTTTACTCTCAGAGAAAACAAAACTTTATACAAACATTCAAGGTGGAGAAGCTCGACTTCTGGAAAGCTATCTGCAAGCATTACCGGTTCATCTAAAGAAAGGAAAGAAAAAAGATACGCAGAACGTACTTTCTCTGTTGATAACCGAAAAGAGCGAACAGTTGCCTTCTCCCGAAAGTTATACCCTGTCCGTCACTCCGGAACGAATCCTTATCCGTGCAACATCGGGAGCGGGATTGTTCTACGGAATCCAGACACTGTTGCAATTATCTCAGCCTTCGGGAACAGGCTATTCCATTGCTTCTGTTGAAGTGCAGGATAGTCCTCGTTTCGCTTATCGCGGCTTAATGCTGGATGTATCCCGTCATTTCTTTTCTAAAGAATTTGTGAAGAAACAGATAGACGCATTGGCATTCTATAAGATCAACCGCCTGCATCTGCACCTTACAGATGCGGCAGGCTGGCGAATTGAAATCAAGAAATATCCTTTGCTTACAGAATTTGCAGCCTGGCGTACTGACGCCAATTGGAAGACGTGGTGGAACGGCGGACGTAAGTACCTCCGTTTCGACGAGCCTGGAGCTTCCGGAGGTTACTATACACAGGATGATATTCGCGAAATCGTAGAATATGCTCGTCAGCATTTCATCACGATTATTCCGGAGATTGAAATGCCTGCCCACTCGGAAGAAGTGCTGGCAGCTTATCCGCAACTCTCTTGCGCGGGTGAGCCTTACAAGAACGCGGACTTCTGTATCGGAAACGAAGAAACGTTCACCTTTTTGGAAAATGTGCTGACCGAGGTCATGGCGCTTTTCCCTTCCGAATACATTCACATAGGAGGTGACGAAGCCGGTATGGCAGCGTGGAAAACTTGCCCGAAATGCCAAAAGAGAATGAAAGACGAACATCTCTCTCACGTGGACGAACTGCAAAGTTATCTGATTCATCGTATTGAGAAGTTCCTGAACGATCATGGTCGACGTCTGCTCGGCTGGGACGAGATATTGAAAGGAGGACTGGCTCCTAACGCGACTGTAATGTCATGGCGGGGAGAAGAAGGCGGTATTACAGCTGTAACTTCCGGACACCGGGCTATCATGACGCCGGGTGGCTACTGTTATCTGGATAGTTATCAGGACGCTCCGTACTCTCAGCCGGAAGCGATTGGTGGATACTTGCCATTGAAAAAAGTCTATTCTTACAATCCGGTTTCTACTTCATTGTCGGCGGAACAAGCGAAACTTGTGTATGGTGCGCAAGTTAATCTCTTTACTGAATATGTCCCGACTCCCGAACACGTGGAATATATGCTATATCCACGTACGCTGGCATTGGCGGAAGTTGCCTGGTCGGCTCCGGAACGTAAGTCATGGCCGGACTTCCATGCACGTGCCCTGAAAGCGGTAACGGATTTGCAGGCGAAAGGCTATCACACTTTCGATTTGAAGAGTGAGATCGGAAGTCGGCCGGAATCTTTACAACCCCTTACGCATCTGGCATTGGGAAAGAAAGTGATCTATAACGCTCCTTACAACTCCTCTTATGCAGCACAAGGTGATGTGACTTTGACCGACGGTATCCGTGGCGACTGGACTTACGGTGACGGTGCATGGCAGGGATTTATCTCGAAGAACCGCCTCGATGTAACCGTTGATATGGAAAACGAGACCACTATTCATTCAGTCACAGCAGCTTTCATGCAGGTAGTGGGAGCTGAAGTATTCTTGCCTGCGTCTGTGGTTATTTCAGTTTCCGATGACGGAGTCAATTTTACGGAACTGAAGCATCAGGACTTTGTTGTTAACAAGGAAGAAGCAATCAAGTTTTCCGATGTTTCGTGGGAAGGAACCGTCAAGGGACGCTATGTACGTTATCAGGCGCGTGCCGGCAAAGAACTGGGTGGCTGGATATTTACTGATGAAATCATAGTGAAGTAAGCAAATCCCTCGGTAAAACTCGAAAAAAAGAGTCATATTGCGGCTATTAATATCAATAAAAGAAGGAATCTACTCAACCAGATTCCTTCTTTTTTTGTTATATTTGTATTATTACCTTAAAAACTGATAGTTATGATACGACAACACGGTAAACTAACTTTTCTTAGCTTTCTTCTGGTAGTTTCGTGCGGAAATACATTTGCACAGAAGATTCCTGTCATTCCTCTGGACTTGGATTCCTTGATAACGATAGGCTATGCTACCGGAAGTCTGAAAACTCTCTCCGGTTCTGTGGAGAAAATTACGGAGAAACAAATGAACAAAGACCAGGTAACCAATCCTTTGGAAGCGATTCGGGGTAGGGTACCGGGTTTGACTATTCAACGGGGTACGAATGGACCCGCAGCTCTGGATGCAGTGCGCCTGCGTGGAACCACTTCACTGACTAGTGGTAACGATCCTCTGATTATTGTCGATGGAGTGTTTGGCGACCTTAGTATGCTGACTTCCATTTACCCCACAGATATCGAAAGTTTCACGATTCTGAAAGATGCTTCCGAAACGGCACAATACGGTTCACGTGGTGCTTCCGGTGTGATTGAAGTCACCACTAAAAAAGGAATGCAGGGTAGGACGCAGGTAGCCTACAACGGTAGTTTCGGCATTTCTACTGTCTACAAGAATCTTAAAATGTTGTCGGGAGACGAGTTCCGTAGCGTAGCTTCCGAACGCGGTATCTCTATTTTAGATAAAGGTAATAATACTAACTTCCAGAAAGAAATACAACAGACAGGTCTGCAACAGAATCATCACGTCGCTTTCTATGGAGGCTCCAGCACGTCGAGCTACCGTGTATCACTTGGTTTTATGGATCGTCAGGGGGTGATTTTGAATGAAGATATGAAGAATTTCACTTCCAATATGAACATGAACCAAAAGATGTTCGATGGCTTCTTCGACTGCGAACTGGGGATGTTCGGTTCTATCCTGAAAAATCATAATCTGGTTGACTATCAGAAAACCTTCTATTCGGCGGCAACCTTTAACCCGACGTATCCTAACCATAAAGATCCCGTTACTAACTCGTGGGACGGCATCACTACCGCCAGTCAGATAACAAACCCGTTGGCATGGATGCAGGTGGACGATGACGACGCTACTTCGCATATCAGTACACACGCCCGTTTTACCTTCAATTTGATGAAAGAATTGAAATTGGTACTGTTCGGTGCCTATACCTATAATATAGTTGAAAATTCGCAATATCTCCCCACCTCTGTTTGGGCGAACGGGCAGGCTTATAAAGGAACAAAGAAAATGGAGTCTCTCCTCGGAAATATGATGCTGACTTATAAAAAAGGCTGGAAAAAGCACTTCTTCGACGTCCTGGCATTAGCCGAACTCCAGAAAGAGACGTACACGGGATATTATACCACAGTCAGCAATTTCAGCACGGATAAGTTCGGCTACAACAATTTGCAAGCCGGTGCAGTCCGTCTGTGGGAGGGGACAAATTCGTACTACGAACAACCCCGTCTCGCATCTTTTATGGGACGTTTCAACTATACGTATGCCGATCGTTATGTCCTGACGCTGAATGCCCGTACGGACGCTTCCTCCAAGTTTGGAGCAAATCATAAGTGGGGCTTCTTTCCCTCCATATCTGCCGCATGGGTAGTCAGTGAGGAAAAGTTTATGAAACGTTTGCCAGTGGTTGATAATTTGAAATTTCGTATCGGTTACGGTCTGGCGGGTAACCAGAGTGGAATTGACTCGTATACTACACTGAATCTGGTAAAGCCGAACGGAGTTGTTCCGGTAGGCAACTCTGCCGTTGTCTCATTGGGTGATTTGAGGAATACGAACCCCGACTTGAAGTGGGAAGTGAAACACACTTTCAATACAGGTTTTGACGTAGCTTTGTTTGGTAACCGTCTGTTACTTTCCGCTAACTACTACAATTCCCGAACAACGGATATGCTTTATCTGTATAATGTGAGTGTACCGCCTTTCACTTACAACACTTTACTGGCTAATATCGGCTCCATGCGTAACTGGGGTACGGAAATAGCTATTGGTATCACTCCTCTGAAAACAAAAGATATGGAATTGAACATTAATGCCAATGTCACCTTCCAACGTAACAAACTTCTCTCATTAAGCGGAATGTACAACGGCGAAATGATTTCCGCGCCTGAATACAAGAGCCTTGCCAGTCTCGACGGAGCCGGCTTCCACGGTGGCTACAACCATATCGTCTATCAAATGGTCGGTCAACCGTTAGGTGTTTTTTATTTGCCTCATAGCACCGGACTGGTGTCCGACGGGAACGGTGGATACACCTATGGTATTGCGGACTTGAACGGTGGTGGTGTCAATCTTGAAGACGGCGAAGACCGCTATGTGGCAGGGCAAGCCGTGCCCAAAACAATTCTGGGTTCGAACATCAGCTTCCGTTACAAACACTTCGATCTTTCGGTGCAGATCAACGGAGCTTTCGGCCATAAAATCTATAACGGAACATCACTGACGTATATGAACATGAATATCTTCCCTGACTACAATGTGATGAAATCCGCGCCGAAGCAGAACATTAAGGACCAGACTGCCACTGACTATTGGCTGGAAAAAGGCAATTACGTAAACTTTGACTACGTGACGCTTGGTTGGAATGTACCAATCGAGAAGGTGCAGAAACTCAAGAAGTACGTCCGTTCTTTGCGTCTTGCCTTCACGGTCAACAACCTGGCGACGATTTCCGGCTATTCAGGGCTATCACCGATGATTAACAGTTCTACGGTAAACTCTACTTTGGGGGTGGATGATAAACGTAACTACCCGTTGGCACGTATCTATACATTGGGATTGAGTATTAACTTTTAACGGAGGATGAGAAGATGAAAGAATATTTGAAAAAGATTAGTTTGGTGCTTGCTACGTGTACGTTCCTGTTTTCCTGCGATAAATTTCTGGAAGAAAATCCGAAAGATAAGTTGCCCGAAGATGATGTGTGTAATTCCATTTCGGAAGTCTATCTCAATGCTGTTGCTTCGCTCTATACTTATGTGGGCGGTTACAGCGATAGCCAGGGATTGCAGGGAACGGGCAGAGGTGTCTATGACCTCAATACTTTCACTACTGATGAAGCTATTATCCCTACGCGCGGTGGCGACTGGTACGACGGTGGCTTTTGGCAGGGATTATTTCTCCATGATTGGGGTATTGAGAATGATGCCATTCAAGCTACATGGGAGTATCTTTATAAAGTCGTAATGCTTAGTAATAAGTCGCTCGAACGAATCGACAAATTCGCAGAAACCCATTCTGATGCGGAACTCCCGGCTTATCGAGCGGAAGTGCGTGCTATGCGTGCGATGTACTACTATTATCTGCTGGATTTGTTTGGCCGTGTGCCTTTGGTGCAGTCTTCTTCTCCTGCGATGAAAGACGTCGTTCAAAGCGAGCGGAAGACAGTATTCGAATTTATATTCAAGGAATTACAGGAAGTGGCTCCATTACTTTCGGAGGTACACAGCAATCAGTCCGGGCCTTATTATGGGCGTATCACTCGTCCGGTGGTTACTTTCTTGTTGGCAAAACTGGCACTGAATGCCGAAGTTTATACCGATAACGACTGGACGGACAACGAACGTCCCGACGGAAAAAATACCAAGTTCATGGTAGACGGTAATGAACTCAATGCCTGGGAGACGGTCATATACTACTGCGACCAACTGAAAGTTATGAATTATAAACTGGAACCGGAATACGAGACTAACTTCTCTATCTTCAATGAACCGTCCGTAGAGAATATATTCACGATCCCGATGAATAAAACATTGTATACCAATCAGATGCAATACCTTTTTCGTTCCCGTCATTACAACCATGCCAAAGCTTACGGGCTAAGCGGTGAGAATGGTCCCAGTGCAACGATTGAAGCACTCGAAACTTTCGGTTATGGGACAGCTGCCCAAGATCCTCGCTTCGACATCTGTTATTTTGCAGGAGAAATGTATGACTTGAAAGGAGACATTATCAAGCTGGACGACGGTACTGTCTTGGTATATTTCCCTTGGGAAGTAGCATTGGATATCACCGACACCCCGTATGAGCAAACGGCAGGTGCCCGTATGAAAAAGTATGAAGTAGACCCCACCGCCACAAAAGACGGAAAATTAATGGAGAATGACATTGTCCTGTTCCGCTACGCGGACGCTTTACTGATGAAGAGCGAAGCTAAAGTACGCAACGGTGAAAACGGAGACGTCGAGCTAAATCAAGTCCGGAGCCGGGTAAAGGCCGCTCGCCGTCCCGCTACTTTGGAGAATATACTTTCCGAACGCCAGCTTGAATTGGCTTGGGAGGGTTGGAGGCGTCAGGACCTTATCCGCTTCGGAATGTTTACTCGTGCATACAACAGCCGTCCTCAATTACCAAACGAGGAAACCGGTTATACTACCGTATTCCCTATTCCCGAGAAAATACGGGTGATGAATACAAAGCTAGTACAGAATCCGGGGTATTGAGTGGGTTTTAAATAACAAACGCTCCATGTGTCACCAGGCATTCATGGAGCGTTTAATTATTAATAGGAAGAAATTTTTATGTAAGTCTTAATCGAAGAAACTTTTGAACTTCTTGAAGATCTTTTCCTTCACTGACGTACTCGGCTTGAAATTATCCGAATCTTCCATTTTTTCAAGCGCACTCTTTTCCTCCTTGTTGAGAGCTTCCGGCACATAGATACTGACATTCACGAGCAAATCCCCTGTTCCGTATCCATTCACGTTCGGCAATCCTTTACCGCGTAGACGAAGTACCTTTCCCGGTTGAGTACCTGAGTCAATCTTTACCTTCACCTTTCCGTCGATGGTCGGGATCTCCACAGCCCCACCCAAAGCGGCAGTGGGAAAACTCAACAACAAGTTATAAATCAGATCATTCTCGTCACGAATCAAGTCTGGATGCGGTTCTTCTTCTACGAGAATCAGTAAATCTCCCGGCACGCCGTTATGCTTGCCGGCATTTCCTTTGCCACTCATAGAAAGTTGCATGCCTTCTGCCACTCCGGCAGGTATCTGCACTGTCACTACTTCCTCACCGTAAACGATTCCATCGCCACTACACTTCTTACACTTGTTCTTGATGATTTTACCCTCACCGTTACAAGTAGAGCAGGTGGCACGCGTTTGCATCGTCCCTAAAATAGTCTGCTGGTTACGGATCACCGTACCACTACCTTTACAAGTTGGACACGTTTCCGAACCGCCGTCCCCTTCGGCACCACTACCGTGGCACTGGTCACACGGCACATATTTCTTGAGCTTGAACTTTTTCTCCACTCCGGTAGAGATTTCTTTCAACGTCAGTTTCACCTTTACGCGCAGGTCACTTCCGCGATACCGTCGCTGCTGCGAACCTCCTCCGCCGCCGAATCCGCTGAAACCACCGAATCCTCCTCCGCGACCTCCGAAGATGTCACCGAACATGGAGAAAATATCATCCATAGACATACCTTCGCCACCGAAACCGCCGAACGGACCACCGTTACCTGCCGCACCGCTCACTCCTGCGTGGCCGAACTGGTCGTAACGCGAGCGCTTATCCGGGTTACTTAATACATCATACGCCTCGGCCGCTTCCTTGAACTTTTCTTCTGCCTCCTTGTCACCCGGATTCTTGTCGGGGTGATATTGAATCGCTTTCTTGCGGTAGGCTTTTTTAATTTCTTCTACTGTGGCTGTCTTCGTTACCTCCAGTACTTCATAATAGTCTCTTTTCTCTGCCATGCTTTTATTGATTCAAGTTCTTCTTATTCTCCAACTACCACTTTGGCGTGACGGAGTACTTTATCGTTCAATGTATATCCCGTCTGTACGCAATCCAGGATTTTACCTTTCTGTGCTTCCGACGGTGCGGGAATTACGGCGATAGCCTCGTGATAATCAGTATTCAGCGGTTGGTCTTTCGTTTCGATCACCTTCACACCGTTTTGTGCCAGGGTAGCCATGAATTTATTATAAATCAGTTCGACACCTTCTTTCACAGCTTGGACATCCGTAGCCGTTTCCATCGTTTTGATGGCACGTTCGAAATCATCCACCACCGGAAGAATACTGCTAAGGCTCTTTTCGCCACCGTTCAGGATCAGTTCCGCTTTCTCCTTCATAGTGCGTTTCCGGTAATTGTCGAACTCGGCGGAGAGACGCAAATATTTATCCTTCTGCTCCTCAATGGTCTCCTGAGCCGTCTCCAGTTCCTTTTCCAATTCCTCCTCGTGAGTCATCGGGGCGGCATTTTCCGCTTGTTCGTCCTGCGGTTGTTCTTCCGCGTTATTCAGAGTTTCCTCAACGTTGAGTTCTTCTTCCTTCACTTTTTTTTCTTTAGGGTCCATATCTATTTCTGTTTTTTATTCATAATATCAAAATCACATGCAAAAACTTTGCCAAGTTGGTGTTTTTGCCAAAAAACTCTGCAAAGGTAATACTTTTATGTCAGATTGGCACATACGGGATAGTTCATTATTCATTTTAAATGTCTACCTTTGCACACTCAAATTGAAAAGTGTAAATAGTTAAATAGTAAATAGGTAAGATGATTACAGTTTCAAACGTTTCGGTACAGTTTGGTAAAAGAGTGTTGTTTAATGACGTAAACCTGAAATTTACGAGTGGTAACTGCTATGGTATTATCGGCGCAAACGGTGCGGGAAAATCTACATTCCTCCGTACGATTTACGGAGATTTGGATCCGACTACCGGTTCGATTGCTCTGGGACCGGGCGAGCGCCTCTCCGTGTTGAGTCAAGACCACTTCAAATGGGATGCTTTTACCGTTATGGATACCGTAATGATGGGGCATACCGTGTTGTGGGATATCATGAAACAGCGCGAAGAACTCTATGCTAAAGAAGACTTTACAGACGAAGATGGACTGAAAGTGTCCGAACTGGAAGAACGGTTCGCTGAACTGGACGGCTGGAATGCCGAGAGTGACGCAGCCATGTTGTTGAGCGGTTTGGGAATCAAAGAAGATAAGCACTACACACTGATGGGCGAATTGAGTGGTAAAGAGAAAGTACGTGTCATGCTAGCGCAGGCATTGTACGGAAATCCTGATAACCTCCTTCTCGACGAACCTACCAATGATTTGGATATGGAGACAGTGACATGGCTGGAAGAATATCTTTCCAACTTCGAACATACGGTGCTTGTTGTGAGCCACGACCGTCACTTCCTCGACTCCGTCTGTACGCATACAGTCGATATTGACTATGGAAAGATCAATATGTTTGCCGGTAACTACAGTTTCTGGTACGAATCCAGCCAGTTGGCCCTCCGTCAGCAGCAGAACCAGAAGGCGAAGGCTGAGGAGAAGAAGAAAGAGCTCGAAGAATTTATCCGCCGTTTTAGTGCCAACGTAGCGAAGAGTAAGCAGACCACCAGCCGCAAGAAAATGCTGGAAAAACTGAATGTAGAAGAAATTAAACCTTCTTCACGCAAGTATCCGGGTATTATCTTCACTCCCGAACGCGAGCCGGGCAATCAGATTCTCGAAGTTGCCGGATTGAGCAAGAAGACGGAAGAAGGCGTAGTGCTTTTCAACGATGTCAACTTCAATGTAGAAAAGGGAGACAAAATTGTATTCCTGTCACGCAACCCGCGTGCCATGACTGCACTTTTTGAAATCATCAACGGAAATATAAAACCGGATTCGGGAACCTTCAACTGGGGGGTGACTATCACCACCGCTTACTTGCCTTTGGACAATACCGACTTCTTCAATACGGACCTGAACTTGGTGGACTGGTTGAGCCAGTTTGGCGAAGGAAACGAAGTGTATATGAAGAGTTTTCTCGGGCGTATGCTGTTCTCCGGTGAGGAAGTACTGAAGAAAGTGAGCGTACTTTCCGGAGGTGAAAAAATGCGTTGTATGATTGCCCGTATGCAGCTCAGGGGGGCAAACTGCCTCATTCTGGATACTCCTACCAACCACTTGGATTTGGAATCTATCCAGGCATTCAACAACAACCTGAAAACGTATAGAGGAAACATCCTGTTTTCGTCTCATGACCACGAATTTATTCAGACCGTTGCCAACCGTATCATCGAACTGACGCCGAACGGTATCATTGACAAGATGATGGAATACGACGAATATATCACGTCAGACCACATTAAAGAATTGAGAACGAAGATGTACGGAGATAAGTAAGACTCCGGACATTACTGATAATAAAAAAGAGAGCGTATCAAGACATTAGTTTTTGATACGCTCTCTTTTTTAGGGATAATTTGTCATTCAAGTAACTTTGGAGCTACTATGAATTAGCATTCGCTATACATAACTTTATTCGTCTGACTGTTGTCAGACGAATAGAATTATCAACAACAAAGATTGATTTATTAAATACGAGGGGTAGAAATGTGTTAACTCGGACTTAGTTTATAACCGTTGTCTTACTCTGATATAGGGCTATACTCTATATATCAAGGTTATTCCTTTACTTATTTCTTATAAATCAACTTACTCGGCACCCCGTCTCCAAACAGGTTATCGCCCAATGTTGTGATCTTATTTCCCGTAGCCAATACATAGCGGAGATTGTCACATCCCATAAATGCGCCGAACTCGATGGCAGTCACGCTGGCCGGAAGTTCGAGTGTACCGCAAAGACGTCCGCAGTTACTGAATACACGCTGTCCGATCGATTTGAGATTATGAGGTAATTTCATTCTCAATAAATATTTTTTTTGTGAGAAAGTAAAGTCAGGGATAGCTGTTGCGTTTGTTCTGGAAATATCCACTGAAACAAGGTTCGGCATATAGTCGCGGATAAGTTTGAAGTCGGCGTTGTCCAGTTTGCCTTCTATGGTGAGGAAGTTGATGTCTCTGGGTTGCAGACCGGATTTCAGGATTTCTTCTTCCAGTTTGCCCATTGCTCCCACTTGCAAAGTGGTTTCTACCGGTTCCCCCTCTATGAAAGCAAACTTTTCCCACCTATTCTTATAACGGTATTCATCGCTGCTGCCCAGCGGAACGAAAATAGCGGTAATGCTGTCCGCCAATGCCTCCGGCAACAGGTTAGGAGCTGTCTTTTTCCGGATCTGGCAGATTTTCAGGTTCTCGCACCCTTTGAAGGCGGCGTCTTCGATGTTCTTGATTTTCTCGGAGAGAATTATTTTCTCCAGGGTGGCTTTACCTTTAGTCACTCCGTCTACGATGTTCGAGAAAGCGTAAGTAGGGATGAAGTTCGGCATATAAACGCAAAGTTTTCCGTTGGGATAGGTACCGGCTTTCCCGGTGTACATCTTGATGTCTGCATTCGAAATGTCCAATACTTTCAGGTTGGGAAATTCATCACGCAGATGTCTGAAGTCCTCGGCATTTATTTTACCGGTCAAAGTGAGGTGGGTGATACTGTTGGCCTCATCCTCCGTCATCATGGAAATCAGCGTTCCGGGTTTACTTACAAAATAAGTCTTGCTCACTTGGGCGACTGCTCCTAATGCATTGGCAGCCAATATGAAACTAATCAATAGTAGTTTAATTTTCATAATTTTGCAGATTTGTTCAGGCAAATATAGGAAAAATAGGTAAGAGATAGTGTTTTTTTATGTTTTATATCTAATTTTGTAGCCGGATTAACAAATTGTAAAAATGGAGGCAGAAAACATTGTGGATAAAAAAGAACTGAAGGGACTTCCTATATGGGCGTGTATTTTGCTGTTTATAGTGGTGTTTTTTGTGTTTATGTTGTTGTATAGTGCATTGATACAAGGATTCCTTTCATTGGTTCTTGGAGTGGAGGCCCGTCACCCCGGAATAGTGGGGTATATTCTGCAAGAGACGGGTATGCTTTTGGCCGCTTTGACTTCTGCTGTTATCATGCTTCGTTTTGAACGGCGTCCGTTCTCAGACTTGGGCTTGTCTGTCAAAGGACATGCGCGAGGATTGTGGTACGGATTGCTGATAGCTGTTCTGTTTTATCTGGTTGGCTTCGGACTGTCTCTGCTTTTGGGAGAAATAGAAGTGACCGGTTTTAAGTTTGAACCAGTGAATTTGCTCGGTTCGTGGGTCTTTTTTCTGTTGGTGGCGTTGTTTGAAGAGATTCTGATGCGCGGCTATATTCTCGGACGGCTGCTTCATACACGTATGAATAAATTCCTGTCGCTATTTATATCATCAGCATTGTTTGCCTTGTTACATATCTTCAATCCGGAAATAGATTTCTTGCCTATGCTCAATCTGCTACTTGCTGGCATGCTGCTGGGAGCTTCTTACTTGTATACAAAGAATCTTTGTTTCCCTATCTCCCTTCATCTTTTCTGGAACTGGATTCAGGGACCGGTGTTGGGCTACGAAGTGAGTGGTAACAATTTCATATCTTCTATGCTGACTTTGCATCTGCCCGAGGACAATGTACTGAATGGCGGAGCCTTCGGGTTTGAAGGCTCGCTCATTTGCACAGTACTTATGATTGTATTGACGATTCTGATTGTTTGGTGGGGGGAAAAGAGAGAGGCGATCAGTCTTGCGGTACCCCAATCATGCTAAGTTGGATTCGTTTGCGGTCGGTATCCACATTTATAATCTTGACCATAACTTGCTGGTGAATGGATACGATTTCCGTAGGGTCGGAAATATATCGTTCGGCCAGTTGGGAGAGGTGTACAAGGCCATTCTCCTTGATACCTATATCGACGAAGGCACCGAAATTAGTGATGTTGCCTACAATGCCCGGAAGTATCATTCCTTCGCGCAAGTCGTTGATCGTACGTACGTTCTTATCAAATTCGAATACCTTAATGGTTTTACGAGGGTCACGTCCCGGTTTGTCGAGTTCTTGTAGGATGTCCTGTAAGGTAGGCAGTCCGACGGTGGGAGTGAGATAGTCGGAGATATTGATTTTCTGCCGGAGTTCCTTGTTAGCTATCAGTTCGTCGACGGTACATTTCAGGTCTTTGGCCATTTGCTCTACGATGTGGTAGCTTTCCGGATGTACGGCAGTGTTGTCCAACGGATTTTTGGCTCCAGGGATACGGAGAAAGCCGGCACATTGCTCAAAGGCTTTGGCACCCATGCGTGGGACTTTCATCAGTTCTTTCCGTGAGTTGAAGGCTCCGTTTTCTACACGATAGTTTACGATGTTCTGTGCCAGTTGAGGTCCCAGGCCGGAGATATACGTCAACAAATGGCTACTGGCTGTGTTCAGGTTGACACCAACGAGGTTGACACAGTTTTCTACTGTCTGGTCGAGTGCTTTCTTTAGCTTTGTCTGGTCCACATCGTGTTGGTATTGACCTACGCCGATAGATTTGGGATCGATTTTAACCAGTTCCGCCAATGGGTCCATGAGACGGCGGCCGATAGAGACTGCTCCCCGTACTGTAACGTCATAGTCGGGAAACTCATCGCGAGCGATCTTGGAAGCTGAATAGATAGAAGCTCCTTGTTCACTGACCATGAATACGGGAATTTGGCGGTCAAACGTCTGACGGTTGATAAAGTCTTCCGTCTCGCGGCTGGCCGTTCCGTTGCCGATAGAGATTGCTTCTATCTGATAGGCTTCTATCATCTTGCGGAGTTTGGAAGCGGCTTCGCCGGGTTTGTTGACCGGGGGATGCGGATAGATATTTTCATTATGTATCAGGTTACCTTGTGCGTCTAGGCAAACTACTTTGCATCCGGTACGGAATCCGGGATCAATTGCGAGCACCCGTTTCTGTCCCAATGGAGCGGCAAGCAGTAGCTGGCGGAGGTTTTCCGTGAACACGCGTATGGCTTCTTCGTCCGCTTTTTCTTTGGATTGGGCGGCAAATTCCGTTTCAATGGAGGGTTTGAGCAGACGTTTGTAGGCATCGGCAGTGGCTTCGCTTACCTGATGGCTGCATTCGTTATTGCCTCGTACGAATTGGCGTTCCAAACGTTCGATACACGTCTCATCATCCGGAGTGATAGAGACTTTCAACAGTCCTTCCGATTCTGCACGGCGGATAGCCAGCAAACGGTGGGAGGTGCAGCGTTTCAGAGACTCGGAGAAGTCGAAGTAATCCCGGTATTTGGCAGCTTCATCCTCTTTGCCTTTCACTACTTTGGCGATGATCTCCGCCTGTCGTCCGAACTGGTTACGCACTGCGTTGCGGGCATGTTCGTCTTCGTTCACTTGTTCGGCGATGATGTCACGGGCACCTTTTAGGGCATCGTCTATGTCTTTCACGTCACCTTTGACGAAGGAGGAGGCGCGGACGGCAAGATTATTCTCCCGTTGTAGCAAGAGGATTGTGGCAAGCGGTTCGAGTCCTTTTTGGCGGGCGGCTTCCGCACGGGTTTTCCGTTTGGGTTTGTAGGGGAGATAGATATCTTCCAGTTCCGTAGGGTTCCAGGTGTCGTTGATGCGCTTCTCGAGCTCGGCGGTCAGTTTACCTTGTTCGGTGATAGTACCGAGAATCGTTTCCTTGCGTTTGGCTATATCGCACAGCTTATCGTGTCGCTCCTTGATCTGCTCTATTTGAACTTCATCCAGTCCACCCGTAGCTTCTTTACGGTAACGGCTGATGAATGGTATAGTGGCACCTTCACCCAAAAGATGAAGGGTGCTGGCGATTTGTCTTTCCGGTATGCCTAATGATCCGGAAATCATCTTGTGAAATAATTCCATAAACAGTTTTTTGAAAATGAATGAGCGACAAAAATACATATAAATCTGTTATACCCGACAAGTTTTGTTATATTTGCATGCAAAATAAAAAAGGTCGCAGATTAAAACAACACAATTATGTCGAGATATGTAGGATACCTGTTCGTCTGTATTCTTTGGCTGTTCGTGCCTATGGGGGCATGGGCTGTCTCTAAAGATAAGAATCCCATTCTGATTATCTGCTCCTATAATCCGGCAGCGCACCAGACTTCGGTCACCATTTCCGATTATATGGAAGAATATGGCAAACTGGGAGGGCAGCGTGACATTATCATTGAAAACATGAACTGTAAAAGTTTCTCGGAAGCTCCGCTCTGGAGTGATATGATGACGCAGATTCTTTCTAAATACCAGGGAGAGAAGCATCCGGGACAAATTATTTTATTGGGTCAGGAAGCATGGGCGGCTTATTTGTCACAAAGGGATTCGATGCAGATAAAAGTGCCGGTCATGTGTAGCCTCGCGAGTAGTAATATCGTAATATTACCGAAGGATACCGTGAAGAATCTTGATAGCTGGATGCCCGAATCCGTAGATATTTTTGCTGACCACATGGATATTCCGGAACTCGAATCGGGCTTTATTAATCAGTATGACATAGAGGGGAATATACGTATGCTCCGGACGTTTTATCCAAAAACGGAGCATATCGCTTTTATATCGGATAATACGTATGGCGGTGTGACTATGCAGGCATTGGTACGGAAGGAAATGGAAAAGTTCCCCGATTTGGATTTGATTCTTATGGACGGGCGTAAGCATACTATCTACACGATTGTGGAGGAGTTGAGACATTTGCCGGAAAATACGGTTATTATGGTGGGGACTTGGCGTGTGGATATGAATGAGGGGTATTTCATGCGGAATGCCACTTATGCCATGATGGAGGCGACTCCCGCTATTCCGGCTTTTACACCTTCTTCGGTGAGCTTGGGGTCTTGGGCAATTGGCGGTGTGCTTCCTGACTATCGGAAAGTGGGAAAGGAAATGGCACAGGAATCTGTACGAATGGATAGTCAGCCGGGAGATACGGCGAAACATCTTTCCGTGATTGGTTGTAAGGCTGTATTGGATAGCCGAAAGGTGAAGGAATGGGGATTGAATCCGAAAGTCTTGCCTTTTGATGTGCAGCTTATTAATCAGCCAGTTTCTTTCTATCAGCAGTATACGTATCAGATTTGGTCCGCTTGTGCGCTGTTTGTGATATTGGTGCTCGGATTATGTATTTCGCTGTTTTATTATTTCCGCACGAAACGTTTGAGGGATGAATTGTTGAAATCGGAGAAGGACCTGCGTGTAGCGAAGGATAGGGCGGAAGAATCGAATCGTCTGAAAAGTGCTTTTCTAGCTAATATGAGCCATGAGATACGAACGCCGTTGAATTCTATTGTCGGCTTTTCGGATGTACTGGCGGTAGGCGGCAGCACAGAGGAGGAACAACAGTCCTATTATCAGATTATTAAGACGAACTCAGATTTGTTACTTCGCCTGATTAACGATATTCTTGATCTTTCACGTCTGGAGGCGAACCGGGTGACGCTGACTTGGGAGGAGTGTGATGTGGTGCAGTTATGCAACCAGGTGGTGGCTTCTGTCAGTTTCTCGCGACGGTCGGATAATCAGTTTCTATTCAATACATCTTTCGAGAGTTTCCGAATGGAGACGGACGTGCAGCGTATGCAGCAGGTGATTATCAATTTGATGTCCAATGCCGATAAGTTTACAAAACAGGGAAAGATAACGTTGGATTTTTCGGTGAATGAGGAGACGCAAATGGCTGTCTTTTCGGTGACGGACACGGGATGCGGTATTCCGAAGGAGAAACAGGCGTTGGTGTTCGAGCGTTTTGAAAAACTGAATGAATATGCGCAGGGGACAGGTTTGGGACTGTCTATCTGTAAATTGATTGTGTATAAATGGAAAGGAGAGATATGGATTGATCCTGATTACACAGGAGGGGCACGGTTTGTTTTCTCTCACCCGCTAAATATAGAAAAAGAATGAAACGATTTACATTGATTTATGTTTGGCTTCTTTTCCTCGTGCTGTCCGTTGCGGCGCAGGAAAAAGTGGTGAAGCTGAAGATTGTACAAACAAGTGATGTGCACGGCAACTATTATCCTTATAACTTTATAACCCGTCAGGAATGGAAAGGCAGCTTGGCGCGAATCCATTCTTTTGTACAGAAAGAGCGCCGGGAGTATAAAGAGAATCTTATTTTACTCGATAATGGCGATATCTTGCAGGGACAACCTACAGCTTATTATTATAATTATATAGATACGGTATCTCCTCATCTTTGTGCGGAGATGATGAACTATATGAAATATGATGCCGGCAATATGGGTAATCATGATGTGGAAACCGGACGCAGTGTGTTCGACCGTTGGATCGGGACTTGTGATTTCCCTATATTGGGAGCGAACATCATAGATACGTCTACCGGAGAAACGTATCTGCCACCGTACAAGGTACTGAGGCGTGACGGTGTGAAAATAGTTATCTTGGGAATGATTACCCCGGCTATTCCTGCATGGCTTTCCGAAAATTTGTGGAAGGGATTGCATTTTGACGATATGGAGGAGACGGCTCGTAAATGGATGAAGATTATTCGTGAAAAAGAGAATCCGGACTTAGTGATTGGCTTGTTCCATGCGGGGCAGGAAGCGTTCAAAATGTCCGGCAAATATAATGAGAACGCATCTCTGAATGTGGCGAAGAATGTACCGGGATTTGATATGGTATTAATGGGGCATGATCATGCCCGTGAATGTAAGAAGGTGGTGAATATTGTCGGAGATTCGGTCTTGATTATTGACCCGGCCAGCAACGGGGTGGTGCTCTCTAATGTGGATGTCACTCTGAAATTGAAAGACGGGAAATTGGTGGATAAAGATATCAGGGGGAGACTTACTGAAACGAAAGATTATGGAGTCAGCGAGGACTTTATGAAACATTTCGCTTCTCAGTATGAGACCGTGAAGAGGTTTGTATCCAAAAAGATAGGTACATTTACTGAAAGTATCTCTACTCATCCTTCTTTCTTCGGTCCTTCTGCTTTCATTGATTTGATACATACGTTGCAGCTTGATATTACGGGGGCGGATGTTTCTTTCGCTGCTCCGCTTTCATTTGATGCGGAAATAAAGGAAGGGGATGTGTCTGTCAGTGATATGTTCAACCTGTATAAGTACGAGAATATGCTTTACGTGATGACATTGTCGGGAAAAGAAATTAAAGATTTTTTGGAAATGTCTTATTATATGTGGACAAATCGGATGAAATCACCGGACGATCATTTGCTCTGGTTCAAGGAGAAGCGTCGCGAAGGTGCGGAGGACAGGGCCTCTTTCCAGAATTACAGTTTTAACTTTGATTCGGCATCAGGCATTATTTATACGGTGGATGTCACCAAACCACAAGGAGAGAAGGTGACGATTGCCAGTATGGCCGATGGCTCTCCTTTCCTTATGAACAAGGTATATAAGGTGGCTCTGAACTCTTATCGCGGTAACGGTGGTGGCGAGTTACTGACTAAAGGCTCCGGGATTCCACAGGAGAAATTGAAAGACCGTATTATTTTCTCTACGGACAAGGACCTTCGCTTCTATCTGATGAATTATATCGAGAAGAAAGGGATAATGGACCCGAAGGCGTTGAACCAGTGGAAATTTATTCCTGAAGAGTGGACAGTCCCTGCCGCCAAACATGATTATGAGTATTTATTCGGGGTGGTCAATAAGTAACTAATTTTGTTCATTTTGTCAGATAATCTTTTTGTTTGGTTGTATATCTGATTAATAGCTGGTATATTTGTCACTAAAAAAGAGAGAGAGTATGGAGATTCAAGGTGTTCCGAAAATAGGTATTTCTTCGGTAGTTCATTCCAAGCATATAGATCCTGACTGCATTGATGTGGTTGACAATGATATAGCGCTCTTCGATACGGAGAGCGTTGTTTCCTTGTATAGCGGACCTAGTAAGCTGGAGGTAGTTACAGTGGCCCTCTGTTTGGGAGGTGGTAGTAAATTTAATATTAGTTTACGCGAGTATGAAATAGTTCCGGGACGAATGGTGATTGTCTTGCCGAATCAGATTATCGAGCATAGGTGGTTTAGTCCTGATTTCAAGGCTATTTTCTTTGCGGTATCAAAGAATTTGCTGGAAGCATTGCCTAAAGTGGGGAATGTACTTTCTCTGTTCTTTTATTTGAAAGATTATCCTTGTTTTGACCTTACGCCGCATGAACAGGATATTATCCGGGAATATTATAGCTTTATCAGGAAAAGATTGAAGAATAAGGAGGACTTGTATCGTAGAGAAGTCGTAATGGGACTGATGCAAGGTTTTTTCTTCGAACTTTGCAATATCTTTAATAGCCATGCTCCGACTGCCGCCGCTACGGTGAAGAATAAAAGTCGGAAAGAGTATATATTCGAGCGTTTCTATGAATCTCTGATAGAATCTTATCAATCGGAACGTAGTGTGAAATTTTATGCCGACCAGTTGTGTCTGACACCGAAACATCTCTCAGGTGTGGTGAAAGAAGTCAGTGGTAAAACGGTGGGGGAGTGGATTGATGAGCTGGTGATTCTGGAGGCAAAAGCGCTTCTGAATTCTTCGAGTATGAATATACAAGAGATTGCCGACCGGCTCAATTTTGCAAACCAGTCTTTCTTCGGGAAATATTTTAAGCATTATACCGGTATGTCTCCTAAAGAATACCGCAAAAGCCGATAACGGAATATTCTGTTATCATATATGTTTTGTCTTCATTGTGCGTTGTTTTTTACTATAAGACGCCGGAACGTACCCGGCTTAGTGTTTCCGGCGTCATCAGTAGGTAAGAGGCGATATGTGCCAATGGAGCTCGTTTGATGATTTCCGGATGCGTTTCGAGCAGGAGGTTATAACGTTCACGTGCCGATTCGAAGCGCCATGAGTCCGCTTTGATTTGGGATACGATTAAAGAGTATTCCAGTATTTTTTGATAAAACATATTGATTTCCCAATTTTCTTTGGCTAACTTAAATAGCATATCCCGCGGAAACATGTAAAGAACAACAGGCTCTAATGTTTCTACAATTAGTTTTGTCGGTACTTGTTTCAGGAAACTTTCAATACACATCACGATACATCCTTCGTAAGAGAAATGTTCGGTAACATCTTTTCCGTTCTTATAGTAATACTGCCTAAGCATTCCCTTGCCGACAAAAACAATTTCATGGGCTACTTCTCCTTCATTCAGTGCTATTGCTCCTTTCGGATATTCTTCACGAATGAGAATGTTTTCGATCTGCCTTCTTCCCTCTATACTCATCTCCGGAAAGCGGGAGTTTACAACGGCGTTTACTGTCTCTCTTAATAGTGTGTCCATTTCTTTTTTGTCTTGATGTGTGCAAAAATACTAAAAACGGTTGACATAAATCAAGTGTGGCACAAAAAAGATGTATCTTTGTACTTAAAATCAAGATGTAGGCGATGATGAATAAAATTATAGGAGCGGCTGTATTGCTGCTTTGTTTTTGCAGTTGTGTGAAGGATAATGATGCGATATATTATCCTGTGGGTAATGTGGATATTGAAAAAGGCGGTCCGGCTCTGGAAGTAGGATCTAATAGTATTTTGGTGGCTGAGAGCTATAATGAAGAGGATTATGTATTGGATACGCTTGCGCAGTATCCGGGTGATCCGACTCTTGGCAAGCTGACGTTTATGATTAATCTGAAAAATCAGTCGGGAACCCGGGAGGTTGCAGAGTTCAATGGTGTAGGTAAATCCGTATTGACTATGAGCCTCGGTTACAAAGACGGTAATTATCCGGTAGAAAGCCAGATTCCTGTTTATACTTCCGCAGATGCTACTGCTAGTTATGCCATTAAACTTCGTTTAAAGGGAGAGTTAACTTTAACCGACGATGAATGGATGATTGATTATGTTTATGCTCAACTGGCCGGTTTATTCCAGTCTTATCCGCCAGCGTCTTTCCCGGAAGTCTTTATGTGTAAAGGAGGGGAACAGTCTTTTGCTACTTTTGATTCATTTCGCAGGACCTGGACATTTGATATAACTTATGATCATTCCGAGCTTTCTTTTAGTCAATTATACTTTAACTTATTTGTTAATCTGGCTGGGCAAAAGCGGGAAGACAGAATCCGGCTGAGGATAGATAAAGATGGATCAATGAATAACCCTGAGGGTTAAATATATAAATTGTTATCTTTGTCTCCAAATTAATAGCTTATGAAGTTAAATGGTTATCACCTTCTTCTTC
>NZ_MNQN01000029.1:0-15447 GCF_001915455.1 Bacteroides sp. 43_46
TGTCAAAGAACACTTGATGCTTACTTTTTACACAACCTCCGGGAAGGAGGGGTGGCTGAAAGCCGGGGTGGTAGGTGGATACACAATGCTGATAATAACAGACTTATGCATTCACCTACCACCTCCCCCTACGGGGACTCCTCCTTCCCGAAGGAGGAGAATGGAGATACTACCGACTGGTTAAATTGCCACCAAATTTGAAGAAGAACAAATAATAAAAGATGTTATCGGCTTTTAACGGAGAAAAAGTTTTTGTATCTTTGTAACGTTCAAATAATCAAGCTGAAGCCGATACATATCCAAAAGAAAGGATGAAAAGGAAGAAACGATATATAGTAACATTGCTGCTTTTTATCAACATTATTATGTTGACGGCAGCCGTTATTCCTCATCATCACCACCCCAACGGAGCGATTTGCATGAAACAGGACTTGCCCGTAGAACAGCAATGTCCCAAACATCATCATCATCCGGCAAGCGACTCATGTTGCAGCAGCGAATGTATGACGCGCTTCCACTCTCCCATTCCTTCCTTCCACACAGATAGCGGACCGGACTACGTGTTCATCGCCACCCTGTTCACGGACGGAATCATCGAACATCTGCTAAAACCACAAGAGAAACGGGTCAAGAACTATTACGTCTACCGAGACTCGCTGCACGGGACGAACATCCCCCGTACCACCTCTCTCCGCGCCCCTCCCTATTCTGTTTTCGCGTAAGACCAACGTGAATGCAAACTTGTTGCATCCGCGTCACCCTATCTTTGTAACGTAAAAACAGTAAATTTTAGTAGGAAAATATCATTTATGAAAAAACTTATTTTTATGGGAATCCTGGGCTTATTCGCTTTAGGAGCCTGCAATAACAAGAATACACAAGGTCATGAAGGACATGGCCATAGTACCGTCACACACAACAACGATGAACACGACCATGAAGCGGAAGGACATACCCATGGAACAGAAGGAGAATGCAACGGCGATCATAAACATGATGCGGCCGACAATCACCAAGGCACTGCTGCCGGACACGATGAAACTGCCGAAGCCGCCCACAGCGACGAAATCATCCTCCCGAAAGCGAAAGCCGATGCTGCCGGAGTAAAAGTAAGCATTGTAGAACCCGCCCCTTTCCAACAAGTAATCAAGACCAGCGGACAGGTATTAGCTGCACAAGGCGACGAATCCGTCGCGGTAGCCACTGTGGCAGGTGTTGTCTCATTCCGCGGAAAGGTGACGGAAGGTATGAGTGTAGGCAGCGGCACTCCGCTAGTGACCATTTCCTCGCACAACATCGCAGACGGCGACCCGGTGCAACGTGCCCGCATCGCTTACGAAGTGTCGAAGAAAGAATACGAACGGATGAAAGCGCTTGTCAAAAACAAAATCGTATCCGACAAGGATTTTGCACAGGCAGAGCAGAATTACGAGAATGCCCGCATCAGCTATGAGGCGCTCGCAAAGAACCATTCGGCAATCGGACAGAACATTACCGCTCCTATCACCGGCTACGTGAAAAGTATTCTGGTGAAAGAAGGGGATTATGTCACAATTGGCCAGCCATTGGTCAGCGTGACACAGAACCGCCGTCTGTTCCTCCGTGCCGAAGTGTCGGAAAAGTATTACCCGTATCTCCGCACAATTAATTCCGCCAATTTCCGGACACCATATAATAATAAGGTATATGAATTGGGAGCATTGAACGGCCGGCTTCTCTCGTTCGGCAAAACAGCGGGAGACAACTCTTTCTATGTCCCCGTAACTTTTGAATTTGACAACAAAGGCGACATCATAGCCGGTTCGTTCGTAGAGGTCTACCTGCTTTCCTCCCAACTGGAGAATGTCCTTTCCCTTCCCCGCACGGCACTGACCGAGGAACAGGGAATCTACTTTGTATATCTGCAACTTGACGAAGAGGGATACAAAAAGCAAGAAGTGACTTTAGGCGCCGACAACGGCGAAAATGTGCAAATCCTCACCGGAATAAAACCGGGCGACCGCGTAGTGACGGAAGGAGCTTATCAGGTTCGTCTGGCAAGCGCCAGCAACGCAATTCCCGCACACAGCCACGAACACTAAGTGGCAAGGCGCCGCAGCCGGATTGCTTTGCGGTGCATCTATCTCATTTTTTATCACTCAATTGATGAATTATCATGCTTAACAAAATTATACATTACTCCCTGCATAACAGGTTGGTCGTACTCTGCGCGGCTTTCCTCCTGCTCATCGCGGGCACCTACACTGCCATGAATACCGAAGTTGACGTCTTCCCCGACCTCAACGCCCCGACGGTGGTTATCATGACCGAAGCCAACGGTATGGCAGCCGAGGAAGTGGAACAACTCGTTACATTTCCTGTCGAAACAGCCGTAAACGGTGCTACCGGTGTACGCCGTGTCCGTTCTTCGTCCACCAACGGCTTCTCCGTTGTCTGGGTGGAATTTGACTGGGGAACAGACATCTACCTCGCCCGCCAGATTGTCAGCGAGAAACTGGCGGTAGTCAGTGAATCCCTCCCCGTCAACGTGGGCAAACCGACGCTGGGCCCGCAATCTTCTATCCTGGGCGAAATGCTGATTGTCGGTCTGACCGCCGACTCGACCTCCATGCTCGACCTCCGCACGATTGCGGACTGGACGATTCGCCCGCGCCTGCTGTCCACCGGAGGGGTGGCACAGGTAGCCGTGTTGGGCGGAGATATCAAAGAATACCAGATTCAACTGGACCCGGAACGGATGCGCCACTACAGCGTTTCAATGGGTGAAATAATGGCTGTCACCCAAGACATGAACTTAAACGCCAACGGTGGCGTACTTTACGAGTTCGGAAATGAATATATCGTGCGTGGGGTACTTTCTACCCCGAAGGTCGAGGAGCTAGGCAAAGCAGTCGTAAAAACAGTAAACACCTTCCCCGTCACACTGGAGGACATCGCCGACGTGAAAATCGGCCCCAAAGCTCCGAAACTGGGAACCGCTTCCGAACGCGGCAAACCTGCCGTACTAATGACAGTCACCAAACAGCCTGCCACTAGTACCCTCGAACTGACCGACAAACTGGAAGCCTCTCTGAAAGACCTCCAAAAGAACCTGCCTGCCGACGTGAAAGTGTCTACTGACATTTTCCGCCAAAGCCGTTTCATCGAAAGTTCGATCGGCAACGTGAAGAAGTCGCTTTTTGAAGGCGGTATTTTCGTGGTGATCGTCTTGTTCCTGTTCCTGGCAAATGTACGTACAACGGTGATCTCGCTGGTGACACTGCCTATCTCACTGCTCGTCTCCATTCTTACGCTGCACTATATGGGATTGACTATCAACACAATGAGTCTTGGTGGTATGGCCATTGCTATCGGTTCACTGGTGGACGACGCGATCGTGGACGTCGAAAACGTGTACAAGCGCCTGCGGGAGAACCGGCAGAAACCGGAGGCCGAACGGCTCAGTACACTGGAGGTGGTATTCAACGCCTCGAAGGAAGTTCGTATGCCTATCCTTAATTCGACGTTGATCATTGTAGTCAGTTTTGTCCCCCTGTTCTTCCTGAGCGGAATGGAAGGAAGAATGTTGGTCCCGCTGGGCATTGCGTTTATCGTGGCGTTGTTCGCTTCGACGGTTGTTGCGCTGACGCTGACCCCGGTACTTTGCTCGTATCTGCTGGGCAGTAACAAGACGAACAAGGAACTGAAAGAGTCATTCGTAGCCCGTTGGATGAAAGGGATTTACGGGAAGGCACTGACTTGGGTACTGGCCCACAAACGGGTGACTTTGGGAAGTACAATCGGACTGTTTGTGGTCGCTCTCGGTGTGTTCTTCACTCTCGGACGCAGCTTCCTGCCTTCTTTCAATGAGGGCTCGTTCACAATCAACATCAGTTCGCTGCCGGGCATTTCGTTGGAAGAAAGCAACAAAATGGGACATCGTGCCGAGGAACTGCTGCTGACAATTCCAGAGATACAGACGGTAGCCCGCAAGACGGGACGTGCCGAACTGGACGAGCACGCGCTTGGCGTGAACGTCTCGGAAATCGAAGCTCCGTTCGAGCTGAAAGACCGTCCGCGCAACGAGCTCGTTGCCGAAGTGCGCGAGAAACTAGGAACGATCACCGGTGCAAATATAGAAATCGGTCAGCCTATCAGCCACCGAATCGATGCCATGTTGTCCGGTACAAAGGCAAACATCGCTATCAAACTTTTCGGCGATGACTTGAACAAGATGTTCTCACTCGGCAACCGTATAAAGGACGCTATCGGAGATATACCGGGCATTGCCGACCTCAACGTGGAGCAGCAGATCGAGCGTCCGCAGTTGAAGATTCAACCGAAACGGGAGATGCTTGCCAAGTTCGGGATTACCTTGCCGGAATTCTCGGAATATGTCAACGTTGCCCTTGCAGGAAAAGTGATCTCGCAGGTTTATGAACAGGGAAAGAGCTTCGATCTCATCGTAAAAGTGAAGGATGACGCACGGGACGAAATGGAGAAAATCCGCAACTTAATGGTAGACACCAACGACGGCCGCAAAGTGCCTCTGAACTACGTGGCGGAAGTGGTTTCGGCCATGGGACCGAACACGATCAACCGCGAAAACGTGAAGCGCAAAATCGTGATTTCCGCCAACGTGGCGGACCGTGACCTCCGAAGTGTGGTAAACGACATCCAAAAGCGTATCGATACGTCTATACAGCTCCCCGAAGGCTATCACATCGAATACGGCGGACAGTTTGAAAGCGAACAAGCCGCCAGCCGGACATTGGCGCTGACGTCATTCATCAGCATTGTTGTCATCTTCCTGCTGCTTTACAACGAGTTCCGCAGCGTGAAGGAATCCGGCGTTATCTTGTTGAACCTGCCGCTTGCACTGATCGGCGGTGTTTTCGCACTGGTCATCACGACGGGTGAGGTCAGCATTCCGGCAATTATCGGGTTTATCTCCCTGTTCGGCATTGCGACCAGAAACGGTATGTTGCTTATCAGCCACTATAACCACCTCCAAAAAGAGGAAGGACTGAACGTATACGACAGTGTCATGCAAGGCTCGCTCGACCGTCTGAACCCGATTCTTATGACAGCGCTTTCGTCGGCACTGGCACTGATCCCGCTGGCGCTCGGCGGCGACTTGCCCGGAAACGAAATTCAAAGTCCAATGGCCAAAGTTATCTTGGGTGGACTTTTAACCTCTACGTTCCTGAACGGTTTCATCGTTCCGATTGTTTACCTGATGATGCACCGCCGGCCTACCGACGCTGCACCGGAGCAAGAATCCCTCGCGACACCCTGCTAATCATCAGCCAGACGTAATAGAAGAAACAAATAAAAGAAAAAGTATGAAACGGATTATCATTATAAGTTCTTTTGCTGCCACTGCACTCTTCACCCTGACGGGGGGTGTGCAGGCACAGAACAGCATAGAACAGGTATTAAAAAATATAGAAACGAACAACAAGGAGTTGCAGGCGAACGCCCAACTGATTACCTCGCAGAAACTGGAATCCAAAACGGACAACAACCTGCCCGATCCTACCTTGTCCTACGCTCACCTCTGGGGAGCAAAGGACAAAAACGAAACAATCGGCGAACTCGTCGTTTCGCAGAGTTTCGACTTCCCCAGCCTGTATGCCACGCGCAATAAACTGAACCGGTTGAAGGCAGGGGCTTACGACAGCCAGGCGGACGTATTCCGTCAGGACAAACTGTTGCAGGCGAAAGAAGTCTGTCTGGACATTATCACGCTCCGCCAGCAGAAACAAATTCTCGAAGAAAGGCTCCGCAACGCGGAAGTACTCGCTGAAATGTATGCCAAACGTCTCCAAACCGGAGACGCCAACGCCCTCGAGACGAACAAAATCAATCTGGAATTACTGAACGTCCGCACAGAAGCCTCACTCAACGAAACGGCGCTCCGCAACAAAATGCAGGAACTGAATACGCTGAACGGCAATATCCCGGTGGTCTTTGAAGAAAGCCGGTATCCCCTCACTCCTTTTCCCTCCGATTACCAGATCTTGAAATCGGAAGTGCTCTCTGCCGACCGTACCCTCATGGCGCTCGGCAACGAAAGCCTCGTTGCCCGGAAACAAATAGCGGTCAACAAATCGCAGTGGTTGCCGAAACTGGAACTGGGATATCGCCGGAACACAGAAACGGGCACACCTTTCAACGGGGTAGTAGTCGGCTTCTCTTTCCCTCTTTTCGAAAACCGGAACAAGGTGAAGATTGCGAAAGCACAAGCTTTGAACATCGACCTGCAAAAAGAAAATGCCACGTTGCAAGTTGAATCCGAATTGTCACAGCTCTATCGTGAAGCCAAAGCACTGCATAACTCCATGGAAGAATATAAAAAGACGTTCCGGTCGCAACAGGACTTGGCATTGCTGAAACAGGCACTCACCGGAGGACAAATCAGCATGATAGAGTATTTCGTAGAAGTATCTGTCATCTACCAGAGCCACCAGAACTATCTGCAACTCGAAAACCAATATCAGAAAGCAATGGCACGGATTTACAAAAGTAAGTTGTAGGCCTTATCCGGCCTTTACAACACGCGGATCTTTTCCGGCAAATACCCGCTACGGATACGCCATTCCTGCGGATAAAGATTATTAGCCCGGTTGCCGATATTCTTCACAAAACCCAGAGGAATATTGCGATAAGTGAGCAAAACATACCCGCGAGGGGCTGTCGCCGGCAAAGTGACAGCCTCTTTCCGCAAATAAGCGATTGCTTGTTCATAACTCACCGCCTCGGTTGCAAAAACATCCTGCCGCAGAAGAAGAGCACTCATGGCCAAGGCATGGGCGGGAATCAGATCTTTTCCTTTCACCTCGCCAACCGAAACGCCTGCCTGCACCACCCGCAAATGTTGTTTCATGGCAGCCAGTTCGGCTACGCATTGCTGAGGAAACGCGTGTATTTCAGCACCTTCTGCCGACAAGACGTACTTTCCGGCACACTCATCATTCAGCCATTTTCCGGCCGTTGCCATGTTTTCCTTGGAGACAGGCGAAGAAGAGGCTCCCCCACCTTTCTTACCTTTTTTCCCGGCGGATTTTCCTTTCGGAAACGAATAATAATCGGCATAACTGTCCTCCCCTGCCGTTTCCGGTTTGCGGAGTACGGACAAGAAAAAGCCTTCACCCTTCGTCTTATGCGGGAAAAAGTGATATACGGAAGCCGATTCGCCGCACAGCAGATTTCCTGTGATATTCCACTCTTCCCGAATATCTACCGCCAACGATTCCGCCCCAAATTCCTGCTGAATCCAACGGACATTTTCTTCGTCCTCTTTCGTGTTATATGTACAGGTACTGTATATAAGAATGCCTCCGGGCTTCAGACTCGGCCAAACGTCCGCAATAATCCTCCGTTGCCGTTGCCAGCAAATTTCCACATTCTCCGGACTCCATTCTTCAACGGCCACCGGATCTTTACGGAACATCCCTTCGCCGGAGCAAGGCACATCTGTCAGAATAACGTCAAAGAAAGAAGGCAAAGCCGAAAAATCAGCCGGGTCGTTATTCGTAACCACCACATCCGGATGTCCCCATTTCGTCAGGTTCTCCGCCAAAATCTGCGACCGGTTCCGGATTACCTCGTTGGCAACCAGCAAACTACCTTCGGGCAACACACTACGAGCATGGGTCGATTTCCCTCCCGGAGCGGCACAAAGGTCGAGCATCACCACCGGCTTCGTGACATGCTGCCGGAGCACCTGTTCCACGAACATCGAAGAAGCCTCCTGCACATAATAACACCCTGCATGAAACAACGGGTCGAATGTAAAAGTGAGCCGTTCGTCGAGGTAGATTCCCTCCGAAGACCAGGGAGGTTGAACCGATAGAGCATTTTCCACTTTCAACCGATGAACTTTCAACCGATTCAGTCTAATGCTCACGGGAGGTTCCTGCTGCAAGGCGGAAACCAGTTTTTCGTATTCTTCGACGCCCAACAAAGCGCGGGTATATTCTGTAAAAGAAGCGGGTAAATTCATTTTCATTTATTAATTTGCGCAAATATCAAAAATATTTCGTCTCTTTGCAACTTTCTCGGATACTAACTGCGTCTAACAGACAAAGAAACAAATTAAAAAATAACAAATATGAAACAAATTCTAATAGCATTATTGCTCGCATTCACCACTTCGACAGTAATTAATGCACAAAAACAGAGTAGCATTGAGAAGGATTCTACCGAAAATGTGAAAGTGACCCTTTCGAAAAAGACAGACACCAAGGCGGATGAATCCAACACAACAGTGACGGTGATCGGCGTAGATACAACGGACATGGATACAACGGCGGGTAAGGACGCAAACAGTGTCAGCTCCTCCGGAAGCAGCCACGGAAAAGTTGGTTTTACCTTCGAATCGGACGACAACGCCCTTCCCTTCGGCAATCTCAGCGACATGATCAGTGGCGGGATCCTGTTCTCTATTATCGCAATCGTCGCCGTCTTCGGACTGCCCGTATTTATCTTGTTTGTAATCTTTTTCTTCCGCTACAAGAACCGGAAAGCCCGTTACCGCCTTGCCGAACAGGCCATTGCAGCCGGACAACCGCTGCCGGAAAACTTTATCCGTGAAAACCGGCCGGCCGACCAACGCTCACAAGGCATCAAAAACACCTTTACAGGGATCGGACTTTTCATCTTCCTCTGGGCGATCACCGGAGAGTTCGGAATCGGAGCAATCGGACTGCTTATCATGTTTATGGGCATCGGCCAATGGATAATAGGCAGCAAACAACAGAAAACAGATGATATTGATCCTTTCCGGATGAACGTTTCCCGGAAAAGGGACATCGACACAGCCGCCCCTTCGGCAACGCAGCAGGAAGAAAGAAACGGAGAAAAGAGCGACGAAAATAAATGAGCCAACTCAACGATATATCGCTAGTCGCACAGGTCGTAGTGTTCAAAAACACTAGGGCCTTCGACCAGTTAGTGAAGAAATACCAGTCGCCCGTGCGGCGGTTCTTTCTCAACCTGACTTGCGGCGACAGCGAATTGAGTGACGATTTGGCGCAGGATACATTCATCAAGGCATATACCAATCTCTCTTCTTTCCACAACCTGTCGAGTTTCTCAACGTGGCTCTACCGCATTGCCTATAATGTTTTTTATGATTATATTCGCAGCCGGAAAGAAATGGCCGGCTTGGACACAACGGAAATAGATGCCATTAACAGTACCGAACAAGAAAACGTCGGGCAGAAAATGGATGTCTACCAGTCGCTCAAAACGCTAAAAGATGTGGAACGAACCTGCATCACCTTGTTTTATATGGAAGATTTAAGCATTGACAAGATCGCAGGTATTACCGGAATACCGGCAGGAACGGTGAAAAGCCACCTGTCGCGTGGAAAAGATAAATTAGCAACGTACTTAAAACAAAATGGTTATGACAGAAATAGACAATGATAAACTCTTGCGCGACTTCTTTACCGAAAACAGGCAGGAGATAGCGGACAGGGGATTCAGCCGCCGTGTCATGCACCACCTACCCGACCGCAGCAATCGGCTGGCACGCATTTGGAACGCCTTCGTCATGGCTGTGGGAGCCGTACTTTTCGTCTCCTTAGGTGGACCGGAAGCTGCATGGGGAACGATTCGGGAGGTATTCATCGGCATGATTAATCATGGAACAACAAGTCTCGACCCGAAATCAATCATTATCGCAAGTGTAGTGCTACTGTTTATGGCTGCGAGAAAAGTAGCTTCATTGGCATAGGCGGTACGGAAATGTTAAGATGATACTATCGACTGTTTAATCAGTCCCCATTATTTTCCTCATAATTTTTCCCTTACTAATAAAGCTATCCGAGTGTTAAACAATAATAAATCTACCCTTTGTCCCCGATTAGCCCAAACATAGATGTTGTATCTTTGTTGCTCTGTAAACTAAAATAGAGAGAAAAGTTTTGAAATTACGTATATTCATTTTATTCCTGTTCCTGCCTTTATTGCGTGCCCAGGCAAGCGTCATCGACAGTTTGATGACCCACCCCCGGGATTCTATCGGACTCACGAGTGATTCCCTTGTACTGCATTTTTTAGAGGAATCGGGTATACCTATCTCCGATAATAATAAAGTGAAACTGCTGAAAAGCGGGCGGGAAAAGTTTATCGACTTGTTTGAAGCAATCCGTCAGGCCAAGCACCACGTGCATCTGGAATATTTCAACTTCCGAAACGACTCTATCGCCAACGCCTTATTCGCCCTTCTCGCCGAAAAAGTAAAAGAAGGTGTCGAAGTGCGGGCAATGTTCGACGCTTTCGGCAACTGGTCGAACAACCAGCCACTCAAAAAAAGACATCTCAAGAAAATCCGTGAACAAGGGATTGAAATCGTCAAGTTCGACCCGTTCACTTTCCCTTATATCAACCACGCCGCCCACCGCGACCACCGGAAGATTGTCGTAATCGACGGAGAAATAGCTTATACCGGCGGCATGAACATCGCCGACTATTACATCAATGGACTACCCAAAATCGGTACATGGCGCGATATGCACATGCGCATTGAAGGCGATGCGGTGAACGATTTACAGGAGATTTTCCTTACAATCTGGAACAAGGAAACCAAGCAGAACATCGGTGGGGAAATTTATTTCCCCCAACATGAAGACAGTACAAATATCGTTGTCGCTATCGTAGACCGTACTCCGAAGAAAAACAGCCGTATGCTAAGCCATGCATACGCCATGTCAATCTACTCGGCACAAAAAAACGTACATATCGTCAATCCTTATTTCGTGCCGACTTCTTCTATCAAAAAAGCGCTCAACCGGACAATCGACCGGGGAGTGAACGTAACAATTATGGTTTCGTCCGCCTCCGACATCCCTTTCACGCCGGATGCCGCACTTTACAAGTTGCATAAGTTGATGAAACGGGGGGCAACAGTTTATATGTACAACGGAGGATTTCACCATTCTAAAATAATGATGATCGACGACTTGTTCTGCACCGTCGGCACCGCCAACCTGAACAGCCGCAGCCTCCGTTACGACTACGAGACGAACGCTTTCATCTTCGACAAGAAGACAACGGCGGAACTGAACACCATGTTCCGCAACGACATCGAGCACTGCACACAGTTGACACCGGAATTTTGGAAAAAGCGCTCACCATGGAAGAAGTTCGTCGGCTGGTTTGCTAATTTATTCACGCCATTTTTGTAATTTTGCACAAAGAGGATGACTAAAAAGCCAATAGTATCCCAAACTCTCCTCCTTCCCGAAAGAGGGGATTGGAGAGGCTACCGACTTTTAAGCACAGCCTTGCAAATGCATTAACGCTTTGATAATTTACTCATTATGAAACAATATCTCGATTTACTGAACCGTGTGTTGACTGAAGGCACGGAGAAAAGCGACCGCACCGGTACCGGAACGATCAGCGTGTTCGGTCACCAAATGCGCTTCAACCTCGACGACGGCTTTCCCTGTCTCACCACCAAGAAATTACATCTGAAATCAATCATATATGAATTGCTGTGGTTCCTCCAAGGAGACACGAACGTGAAATACCTGCAAGAACACGGCGTCCGCATCTGGAACGAATGGGCGGACGAAAACGGTGATCTGGGACATATCTACGGCTACCAATGGCGTTCGTGGCCCGACTACAACGGCGGATTCATCGACCAGATCAGCGAAGCGATAGAGACGATCAAACAAAATCCGGACTCACGCCGGATTATTGTCAGCGCATGGAACGTAGCGGATTTGAATAATATGAACCTCCCTCCCTGTCATGCTTTTTTCCAGTTCTACGTAGCGGACGGACGACTGAGCCTCCAACTTTACCAACGCAGCGCCGACATTTTCCTCGGCGTGCCTTTCAACATTGCTTCATACGCACTGTTGCTGCAAATGGTAGCGCAGGTGACGGGATTGAAGGCCGGAGACTTCGTTCATACATTCGGTGACGCACATATCTATCTGAATCATCTGGAACAGGTAAAACTGCAACTGTCCCGCGAACCGCGTCCGTTGCCGCAGATGAAAATCAACCCGGATGTGAAAAGTATCTTCGATTTCAAATTCGAGGATTTCGAACTGGTGAATTATGACCCGCATCCGCACATCGCAGGTGTGGTAGCAGTCTGACCCCGGCTGCAGACGGGAAAATATCAAACGAACTTAATCTGTATGAGTAAAATATCTATTATAGCGGCCGTAGACCGCCGCATGGCTATCGGATTCGAGAACAAACTCCTTTTCTGGTTGCCCAACGACTTGAAACGTTTCAAAGCACTGACCACGGGAAATACGATTGTTATGGGAAGAAAAACTTTCGAATCACTCCCCAAAGGCGCCCTGCCCAACCGCAGGAATGTCGTTCTTTCTTCAAATCCGGCTACGGAATGTCCGGGAGCGGAAGTATTCCCTTCACTCGAAGCGGCTCTGCAAAGTTGCAAGGAGGATGAACACGTATATATCATCGGCGGCGCAAGTGTCTACCAACAGGCGATTCCCTTTGCCGACGAACTTTGCCTGACGGAAATAGACAGCACCGCACCGGAGGCTGACGCCTTTTTCCCCGAAGTATCGCCCGCCGTATGGCACGAAAAAAACAGAGAAGCTCATCCTGCGGATGAGAAACATCTCTGCTCGTATGCATTTGTTGATTACGTAAAAGCGTAAAAAACAACTATTACAACTTATTAATCTTCGTCTTCTACGTCGACCATGATCGGCATCTGCCGTTTAATGGCTTCGTGGAAGGAGATTAGCGTTTCGGTACGCGCCAACCCCAACGGTTGCAGCTTATCGTGGATAATGCTCAGCAAATGGTGGTTGTTCTTAGCATAAATCTTGATAAACATATCATATTTTCCGGTGGTGAAATGACATTCTACCACTTCCGGAATCGCTTCCAAGGCTTTTGTCACCGAATCAAAGGACTCGGGGTCCTTCAGATAAATGCCGATATAAGCGCAAGTCTCATATCCTATCTTTTCAGGGTCGATCACATATTCCGAACCCTTTAATATACCGAGATTAGTCAGCTTCTGAATGCGCTGATGAATGGCCGCGCCGGAAACGTTACAAGCTCTCGCTACTTCCAGGAAAGGAATACGCGCATTGCCGGCTATTAACTTCAGAATCTGCTCATCTAAACTATCTAATTGATGATGTCCCATATTTGAATCAAATTGTTTTAATCGACGAATCTTTTATGCAAAGTTAGCGATTTTCCGGCAACAAATACTATAATTTATTACTTTTATTTGCAGAAAGCGGATAAGTCAACAATAGTTTGTACCTTTGTGGAAAACATAAATATACTATTTATATGAAACAATTTTGCTGTACACTGCTTTTTTTCCTTGCCACTCTGACAAGCTACGCGCAAAATTTTGCGGACTTTTTTCAAGATAAAACATTACGAGTGGATTACATTTTCACCGGAGACGCCAACCGTCAGGCGATCTATCTGGACGAACTCTCACAACTGCCTTCCTGGGCCGGACGACAACACCATTTATCCGAACTTCCCCTGGCGGGAAACGGGCAAATTATCGTGAAAGACGTTGCCACCGGACAATGTATTTATAAAACATCCTTTTCTTCACTGTTTCAGGAATGGCTGTCGACCGATGAAGCCCGGACAACCGCCAAAGGATTCGAAAATACGTTTCTCCTGCCTTTTCCCAAGAAAACGGTAGAAGTAGAAATTACGTTATATTCGCCCCGTAAGGATGTTATGGCAAACTTCAAACATATTGTATCGCCCGAGGATATTTTAATCCACAAACGCGGCACATCGCACGTCACCCCGCATCGTTATATGTTGCAAAGCGGCAGCGAGAAAGACTGCATTGATGTCGCCATTCTCGCCGAAGGATATACGGAAAAGGAAATGGATGTTTTCTATCAGGATGCGCAACGTACCTGCGAAAGCTTGTTCTCACACGAACCGTTCCGGTCGATGAAACAGAAATTCAATATCGTCGCCGTAGCCAGCCCGTCTACCGACAGCGGCGTAAGTGTCCCCCGTGCAGACCAATGGAAGCAAACTGCCGTCCACTCACATTTCGACACGTTCTATTCCGAACGTTATCTGACTACCAGCCGAGTGAAATCGATCCACAATGCGCTGGCGGGAATCCCCTATGAGCATATTATTATCCTCGCCAACACGGATGTATACGGCGGAGGAGGAATCTACAATTCCTACACGCTGACCACTGCGCATCATCCCATGTTCAAACCGGTGGTCGTCCATGAGTTCGGACACAGTTTCGGTGGACTCGCGGACGAGTATTTTTACGAGGATGATACGATGACCGACACTTATCCGCTGGATGTGGAACCGTGGGAACAGAATATCACAACACGGGTGAACTTCGCCTCCAAATGGGAAGATATGCTCCCTCCACACATACCGGTACCTACTCCGGTTGCCCAACAAAAGAATTACCCGGTAGGCGTGTATGAAGGAGGTGGTTATTCATTCAAAGGTATTTATCGCCCGGCGTACAACTGCCGCATGAAAACCAATGAGCATCCCGAATTTTGCCCGGTCTGCCAACGCGCAATCCGCCGGATTATCGAATTTTATGTGCCATAAAGAAATAACGTTTGTCAAACTTAAAAACCCAAGCCTTTATGATTAAGCTTCAACCGATCAGCACATCGGATTTACAACATTACAAGTTTATGGAAGAACTCCTCGTTGATGCATTTCCACCGGAAGAATACCGTCAATTGGAAGAGTTACGCGAGTATACCGACCGGACGGGCAACTTTCATAATAATATCATCTTTGATGATGACCTGCCTATTGGGTTCATCACGTACTGGGATTTCGACCGCTTCTACTATGTAGAACACTTCGCCACCAATCCCGCCCTGCGCAACGGCGGATACGGGAAACGGACGTTGGAATACTTGTGCAACCACCTGCAATTGCCTATCGTACTGGAAGTAGAACGCCCCGTAGAGGAAATGGCAAAACGCCGTATTTGTTTCTACGAGCGTCAAGGATTCACCTTGTGGAAAAATGACTATTATCAGCCGCCCTACAAGCCCGGAGATGATTTTCTTCCGATGTATTTAATGGTGTACGGTGACTTGAATCCGGAAAAGGATTACGAAGATATAAGACATAAGCTCCACACTGTTGTTTACGGGGTAAAGGAGTAAAAGTAAAGTAAAGCAAAACAAAACAAATCAAAGTAAAACAAATCAAAGTAAAAATCAGTAAGACTCCGGTTAAGAGATTGACCGGAGTCGCTTTATAAATATATATTCTTCTTCAATTTTAGTGGTAAGGTTGATTGGGAAAATAACAATTTGATAATTGATAGTATCCACCACTCTCCTCCTTCAGGAAGGAGGAGTACCCGTAGGGGGAGGTGGTAGGTGAATGCGTAAGTCGGTTATTATCAGCATTGTGTATCCACCTACCACCCCGGCTTTCAGCCACCCCTCCTTCCCGGAG
>NZ_MNQN01000030.1:0-14866 GCF_001915455.1 Bacteroides sp. 43_46
CATGATTTATAATTCTTTAAAATGTTAATATTCGACATTGTTTTAACTTTTACGACGTTAAAATAATAACAAATATCGTTCACTTATTCTACTTGTCACACTTTTTTGTCCTCTTTTAACAGAGAATATTTAGGGCTTAACAGCGGTTAACGACAACACCTGACAAATTTACATTCGTTGTATGTCAGGTGGCGTTAACACTCTGACATTCATTCAGTAAGACTAGATTTTCATGACACCTATCCCGGGCAAATCATTCAGGGTGATTTTTCCTCGCACTACTTCCACTCCTTTAAAGCGGTCGTTGGAGATAAGCAGGTTGCCATCCAGGTCGGCAAAATCAACGAGTGGCGAGAATTGCGAAGCGGCAGATATAGCACAGGAAGTCTCTGTCATACACCCTACCATTACACGCATACCGAGCGCGTGCGCCAATGTCACCATTTTCCATGCCTCACGCATACCGGTACATTTCATCAACTTGATATTAATTCCCGTAAAAGCACCTTTCAATGCTGCCACATCTCCCAAACGCTGCAAAGACTCATCGGCAAATATCGGCAACGGACTCTGCTGGGTTATCCACGCAATGTCATCCAACTGCTCTTTCGGCATAGGCTGCTCTATCATCACAATCCCTTTTTCTTTCAGCCAATGAATCATATCGAGCGCGTACTGACGGTCTTTCCAACCTTGATTAGCGTCTATCGCTATCGGAAGGTCTGTCACCGAGCGAATGGTCTCAATCATCTCTTTATCATTGTCCCGTCCCAGTTTCACCTTTAATATATTAAACCGCCCGGCACATTCTTTTGTTTTCGCACGCACCACATCCGGAGTATCAATGCCAATAGTAAAAGTGGTAGAAGGCGTCTTTTCCTTATTCAATCCCCATATCTGATACCACGGAGCGCCCAGCAATTTTCCCACTAAATCGTGAAGAGCAATATCCACTGCTGCTTTAGCTGCAGTATCTTTTGGCGAGAGACTGTCAACGTATGACAAAATGTCTTCTAACTGAAAAGGATCAGAAAACTGCTCCAAGTTCACCTTCCTGAGGAAATTCATGACAGACTCCACTGTTTCACCTAAATAAGGGGGCATAGAAGCCTCCCCGTATCCGGTGATCCCTTCATATTCTATTTCCACCTGTACGTCGGGAGTTGTAGTACGCGAATAGGTGGCCACAGTAAATACATGTCTTAATTTCAACTCATAAGGGAAAAACTTCATTTTCATCTTCCCGCCCAAGCCGAGTTTATTTATATATAAGGTAGAAGGTGATAATTCCCCGGCCAATGCCTGGCGAACCACTAGCCCGGAACCTAAAGCTGCAAAAGCCGCCGTTTTCAAGAAATCTCTTCTGTTTTGCATGTTTTCAAAGTTATAAGTGTGATAAGACAATAAAATAAAGGGGTTATTGTGGAAGGTAGTGAGGATTATGTTCCGTAGTATTCATCCCTTTCTCCTTATTTATATATGGCAGAAAGCGGACTGCAAAAAGCAAACGCCCCGTATTAAATTCATCATAGTTCTTATCTGCCGGTTCAAAGCTACTGATATGCACATCGCCAAGAGCATGGATAAACTGTTTATTTCCTAAATAGATACCGACATGAGAGATACCTTCTTTCCGTCCGGAAAACGCTTTCCGACCGAAAAACACCAAATCTCCCCGTTGCACATTAGCAAAATCGGAAGTAATCTCGATGCGTTCTCCTACATAAGCCTGTTGCGATGCATCCCTGGGAATAATAATATCATGCATGAACAGCACCGTACGAACCAGACCGCTGCAATCTACTCCTTTGGAAGAAGTACCAGCCCACAGATAGGGAATGCCTATCATAGTATATGCAGTTTCGATAATACTCTCCACATCCTGTTTCAGAGAAGCTCTCCATTTTGTCTCCGGCTGTGAGATCGATTTGGAAATATATGCTTGCCGACCGTCCGGATAAGAGACTTTATAAAAATGCCCTTTGCTTCCTTCCCACTTCAAGCGGTTTCCTGCCACTACGTCAGATACGGTTTGCGATTTCTCATCCGGCTTCTCATAAGTGAATCCATAATGGGCAGTAACCACAATCTTTTCGGCACGGTTCCATTCATTATATCTTTCCTTCGACATGGGGGTAATAACCATTCGATGTACCCAACCGGTATAATCATCCGGTGTTTGAATCTCGTACCAACCCGTATATTGCAGAACTTTAACCGGCATTCCTAACAATGCTTGTGTACTCATACCGGAGGTAAACTTCCCCTCGTCACGTAAATTACAGACAGAAATATGTACTACTCCATAAACGGAATCAGCAGGCATAGGACGTATCTCCTGAGCATTCAGGGTAACTGACGCAACTGCCAGAAAGCAGCAGAAAAAAAGGATAATTTTCTTCATCGAACCATGATTTAATGATAGCAAAGGTAGAAATTATTTCTATTTGTGACACATTCTTTGGCTAAAACAAAATAAATGACGTATTTTTGCAGCCTAAAGCAGTTGGCCGGTCTGTCGCGTGCACGTTTTCGTGCAGGAGGAAAGTCCGGGCAACACAGAGCATCCTACTTCCTAACAGAAAGCTGTCCGTGAGGGTAGAGTAACGTAGAAGAAAATAACCGCCATTCCTTTCGGGGAGAGGTAAGGGTGAGAAGGTGGAGTAAGAGCCCACCAGCCGCATGGTGACATGTCGGGCTGTACGTCTTAGGAGTTGTAAGGTCATGTAAACCGGCGTTATGAGAGTTGCTCGCTCCATGTCGGAGGGTAGACCGCTAAAGTGCCGTGGTGACACGTCACTCAGATAAATGACAGACACCTTATTTATATAAGGTACAGAACTCGGCTTATAGGCTGACTGCTTTTTCTTTTTAAAACCCTGAGCCATGAAGAAGAAAATCACTGATATATGGAAGTTTCTTACGTATGACATTTGGCGCATCACGGAAGACGAAGTGACCAGAACTAAGTTCTCGCTCTACAATATTATAAAAACGATCTATCTTTGTATCAACCGGTTCACCAAAGACCGAATGGCTAACAAGGCCTCTGCGCTGACATACAGCACGCTGCTCGCCATTGTGCCGATACTTGCCATTTTATTTGCCGTAGCCCGTGGCTTCGGGTTCGACAACCTAATGGAACACCAGTTCCGCAACGGCTTCGGAGGAAATATAGAAACGACAGAAGCCATTCTCTCTTTTGTCAATTCCTATCTCTCACAAACCAAAGGAGGTGTTTTCATCGGAGTAGGTTTAGTGATGTTGTTATGGACGGTCATCAATCTGGTCAGCAATATTGAAATCACATTCAACCGTATCTGGGAAGTAAAGAAAGCACGTTCCATGTATCGCAAGATTACGGATTATTTCTCCATGTTCCTGTTGATGCCGATTCTGATAGTTGTTTCCGGAGGACTTTCCCTGTTTATGAGTACCATACTCAAACAAATGGATGATTTCGTCCTGCTTGCTCCTGTCATGAAGTTCATGATACGGCTTATCCCCTTCGTTCTCACATGGATGATGTTCACCGGGCTGTATATTTTCATGCCGAACACGAAAGTAAAATTCAAACACGCTCTTATTGCCGGTATTCTGGCCGGCTCCGCTTATCAGGCTTTCCAGTTCCTATATATCAACAGCCAGTTGTGGGTATCAAAATACAATGCTATCTACGGTAGCTTTGCTGCACTTCCTCTATTCCTGCTCTGGTTACAGATTTCCTGGACTATCTGCCTGTTCGGTGCTGAACTGGCATACGCGGGACAGAACATCCGCAGTTTTAGCTTCGACCAGGACACACGTAATATCAGCAGGCGTTACCGGGATTTTATCTCTATCCTGATTATGTCACTCATCGCCAAACGGTTCGAAAAGAACGATCCTCCTTATACGGCGGCAGAAATATCGGAAGAACATCAGATACCCATCCGGCTGACGAACCAAGTACTTTATCAATTACAGGAAATAGACCTGATACATGAGGTAGTAACCGACCAAAAAAGTGAAGATATCGGTTATCAGCCTTCTATGGATATCAACCAATTAAATGTAGCAATTTTGCTTGATCGTTTGGACACATACGGTTCCGAGAATTTCAAGATTGATAAAGACGAAGAATTTAGCGATGAATGGAAGGTGCTGACAGAATCGAGAGAAGAATACTATAAAAAGGCAAGTAAAGTACTACTCAAAGATTTATAAATAGCGCCTCCTTAGACCTTTAGAAATGAATTAACACAATTATAATAAAGAAAAATGAAGAAACTACTACTAAGTGCATTTGCTCTCTGCTTTGCAGGAACAATTGCGGCACAAGAAGCTCCACTATGGATGCGCTATTGCGCTCTTTCTCCGGACGGAACAACCATTGCATTCACCTACAAGGGAGACATTTACACAGTACCGTCAACCGGCGGACGTGCCACCCAAATCACCACGAATCCGGCTTTTGACACCACTCCGGTATGGAGTCCCGACGGAAAGCAGATAGCTTTTGCATCCGACCGCATGGGGAGTCTTGATGTTTTCGTTGTCGCCAAAGAGGGAGGAGTCCCCCAACGATTGACCACTCATTCCGGCAGCGAAAAGCCTGTCGCTTATAAAGACGACAAGCATATCCTGTTCACAGCTAATATCGCCCCTTCTGCCGAGGATGCCGGATTTCCCTCGGGACAATTCCAGCAGATATACGAAGTGGCCGTTACAGGAGGACGTCCCACCATGTTTTCATCCATGCCTATGGAGTGTATCTCTATTAATAAGGAAGGAATTATGCTTTATCAGGATAAAAAAGGATATGAAGACTACTGGCGTAAACATCAGGTATCCCCTATCGCCCGTGACATCTGGAGCTATACTCCCGGAAAGACGCCCGTATACCAGAAGCAAACCACTTTCGGAGGTGAAGACCGTGAACCGGTATGGGCTCCCGACGGTAAGTCATTCTATTATTTGAGTGAAGAAAAAGGTTCGTTCAACATCTTCCAACGTACCCCCGGAGCAAATACTTCCAAGCAAATCACTTTCCACACCAAACATCCGGTACGCTTTCTGAGTATGGCAAGCGAAGGTAAATTATGCTACGGCTATAATGGCGAGATTTACACGCTTGTTCCGGGCGGACAGCCACAAAAAGTAAATATCACTATCCTGTCGGATAAGATAGACAAAGACATCATCCGCCAGATCAGATCGTACGGCGCAACTGACATTGCCGTTTCTCCTAAGGGTAAGGAAGTGGCATTTATCATGCGCGGTGATGTATACGTCACTTCTATCGACTACAAAACGACGAAGCAAATTACGAATACTCCCGACCAGGAACGTGACATCAGTTTTGCCCCCGACGGACGTACTTTAGTTTACTCATCGGAACGTAACGGACTTTGGCAACTTTACACATCAACGATCGTACGTAAAGAAGAAAAGCAGTTCACTTATGCCACCGAATTGAAAGAAGAACGCTTGACTAAATCTAACGTCGCTTCTTTCCAACCACAGTATAGCCCTGACGGAAAGGAGATTGCTTTCCTTGAAAACCGTACGGCTATTCGTGTTATCAATCTGAAAAGCAAAGCTGTACGTACTGTTATGGATGCCAAATACCAGTATTCTTATGCAGACGGTGACCAATGGTTCCAATGGAGTCCCGACAGTAAATGGATTCTCTCTGATTTTATTGGTATAGGCGGCTGGAATAATAAAGATGTGGTACTGTTGAAAGCTGACGGAAAAGGAGAAATGGTGAACCTTACCGAAAGCGGATACAGCGACACCAATGCCAAATGGGTATTGGGTGGAAAAGCCATGATATGGAACAGTGACCGTTCCGGATACCGTAGTCACGGTAGCTGGGGAAGCGAAAGCGATACCTATATCATGTTCTTCGATGTAGATGCATACAACCGTTTCACCATGAGCAAAGAGGACCTCGCCCTACTTGAAGAGGCTGAAAAAACAGAGAAAGAAGAAAAGGCCAAGAAGGAAAAAGAGGAGAAAGAGAAAGCTGAAAAGAAGAAAGATAAGAAAGACGCTAAAACAAAAGATACCAAGAAAGAAGAAGACAAGAAAAAAGAAGAAGTCAAGCCGCTGACCTTCGACCTCGAAAATCGTTTCGATCGCATTGTCCGCCTGACAGTCAATTCTTCCCGTCTTAGTGACGCAGTACTGACTCCGAAAGGCGATGTACTCTATTATCTGGCAGCTTTCGAAGGTGACTATGATTTGTGGGAACATAAATTAAAAGAAAATACCACCAAAATATTGCTCAAAGGAGTCGGTGGAGGTGCATTGATCCCCGATAAAGAAGGTAAGAACATCTTTATGTGCACAAGAAGCCAACTAAAGAAAATCGAAATCGCCGGCAGCAAAGTCACTCCGATTGAATTTGAAGCCTTCTTCGATTATCGTCCTTATGGCGAACGCGCATATATCTTCGACCATGTCTACCAACAGGTAAATGATAAATTCTATGTCGCAGACCTTCAAGGAACCGACTGGAAAGGATATAAAGAAGCTTACCAACGCTTCCTGCCACATATCAATAATAATTATGACTTTGCTGAAATGCTGAGCGAACTGCTCGGAGAACTGAATGCCTCACATACGGGAGCCCGTTATGCAGGTGGAGGCAGTGCATTATCTACCGCTACATTGGGCGTCTTCTATGATGAATCATATAGTGGTACAGGACTGAAAATCAAAGAAATTCTGGATCAGAGTCCTTTCACTCAAAAGAAAACTGATGTGAAAGCAGGATGTATCATCGAAAAAGTAGACGGAAAAACGATTGAAGCCAATGCTGATTACTTCCCATTGTTTGAAGGCAAGGTAGGACGCAAAGTAATACTTACCGTATATGACCCGGCCACCAAAAAGCGTTTTGAAGAAACTGTGAAAGCTATCAGCTATGGGGCACAAAGTGAATTGCTCTACAAACGTTGGGTGAAACGTTGCGCACAGAAAGTAGAGGAGTTATCTGGCGGTCGCATTGCCTACGTACATATAAAAGGAATGGATAGTCCGAGCTTCCGTAAAATGTACTCCGAGTTACTGGGACGTTACCGCAACAAAGAAGCTGTCATAGTAGATACCCGTCATAATGGCGGCGGTTGGCTGCACGATGACGTCGTTACCCTTCTGAGCGGAAAAGAATACCAGCGTTTCGTTCCACGTGGACAATATATCGGAAGCGACCCATTCAACAAATGGCTGAAGCCTTCATGTATGTTAGCTTGTGAAGACAATTACAGTAATGCTCACGGTACTCCATACGTATATAAGACATTAGGCATCGGAAAATTGATTGGTACTCCCGTTGCAGGAACCATGACTGCTGTATGGTGGGAACGACAGATTGACCCATCTATCGTATTCGGTATCCCACAGGTAGGATGTATGGATATGCAAGGAAAATATCTCGAAAATCAAACTTTACAACCAGACATTCTGGTCTACAACGAACCGGGAGCCAGCCTGAAAGGAGAAGATGCTCAACTGAAAGCAGCAGTAGATCATCTACTGAAAGAGTTGTCAAAAAAGAAATAAGTATATTAATATAAAAGCCCCGAAATATGGGGCTTTTATATTAAACTATCTATCAGCGACCTAATACATTCATTTTTGGTTTTAAAGAAAGAAGTCGTTCCTTTAAAACCAACGACGCCTTCTGTTATATAGCTATTCTACAAGTTGGAAATATTTATTCTTTTAGAATCAGTAACGATTATAAGAAACCACTTTTTCCTGCGGCTTTCTCATCTTCTTCCGCTTCTCCTTTATCGGATATCCGATCGCAATATCCAGTAACAGACGTTTGGAAGCAGGGATGCCGGTCAAGCGCTTTATCTCCTTTTCATCAAACCAGCCCAAAATACACGATCCCAGTCCTTCACTTTCAGCAGCCAATGTGATATGAGCAGCAGCAATTCCAATATCAATCAGCGGGAAATGCTTATCCTTCACTTTTCCTCCAAGTAGAGAAGTGATATTGGCGGACTCTTCTACAATCAGGATATGTACTGGAGCATCCTTAGCAAATTTATTCATCCCAAGTCCTGCAGCAGCCTTACCCACTTTTAAAGCCAATTCACGGTCAGTTATCACCACGAACTTCCAAGGCTGTGCATTACAGGCAGAAGGAGCCAAACGACCCGCCTCTAAAATCCTCTCCAACTTCTCCGCTTCTACCGGACGTTCTTTATCATACGCCCGGTCACTCTGCCGGGAAAGTACCAATTGCAGAAAGTCTGTATATTCCATATTATTTGTATTGAATCATCCGGCTGATATACTTGCCGATTATATCAAACTCGATATTCACCACACTGCCGATTGTAAACGTATGGAAATTGGTATATTCATAAGTATAAGGAATGATAGCCACCTGAAAAGTATCATCTGTCGGATTACATACCGTCAGACTAACACCGTTCACGGTCACCGAACCCTTATCAACAGTAATATATCCGCGCTTTGCCATTTCTTTATCAAACGCATACCGAAATGTAAAGTACCAGCTTCCTTCTGCATCCTTGATATCAATGCAGGTTGCAGTCTGGTCTACATGTCCCTGAACAATATGCCCATCCAAACGGCCGTTCATCATCATGCTACGCTCTACATTCACCTTATCTCCTACCTTCAACAGACCGAGATTGGAACGTTCCAATGTTTCTTTCATGGCAGTCACCGTATACGTGTCATCCGTCAGACTTACTACTGTCAGGCAGACACCGTTGTGAGAAATACTCTGGTCGATTTTCAACTCATTCACAAACGAACACTTAAATGTAAAGTGTATATTCTCCTGGTCTTTCACCAGTGCTACCAAGGTAGCATATTCTTCTACAATTCCGGAAAACATAATTTACGATTTTACGATTTGAAATACTCTTTTTATATAGGGTTCAAAGATACAAATAAGCCGGCAGGAAAGAAAATAAGAGCAAAAAAAAATGGGGCTTTTATTACTGTATCTAATTATTAGCCATTTAGCAAAATGGTGATTCATTCTTGTGCTTTGTATGCCTCATAAGAACATTACAAATATAACTCTTAATTCTGAAATAAAACGCATTTCCCTATGATATTTTAATCTATATGTTCTATTTAACAACTTATATTTAAATAAAAAGCCAACTATCATCTCGATAACTGACTTTTAATTTTTAATCACTTATTTGCCTTGTATATCTTTATAATACTCGGCAAAGTTCTCTGCATAATTCTTAGCTTCGGGACTTCCTTTAGTTTATGTACATCTTTATCCATTATTCTGCTTATAGAAGCAATAATTCCATTTTGTCGCTATCTACCACTTTGACATTTTCTTCCAATACAAACACATACCTCAATAATCCAGAATGTATCTTTTACATTAGATTGGACAGATTCTTATCAGTACCTTTGCTATAGATAAATCAATTACCAATCTATTTATTTCTACAAAAATATGCAAGTAACACCCAAAAAGAGCACCGTGATTTCTTATTTACCACAAGAGATTAGAGAAACTAGATTGACAGAGGTCACATATTTACCTATTACAAGGGAGATGTTAGAACAGTTATTCTCAAATTCATCCAAGAAGGATAAGCATAAATTAATTAAGAAGAGAAGGAAATGAACTAAAAAAGCAACACTTGATAGATAGTTCAAATGCCGCCTTCTTGTATAATAGATAATTAGTTGAATCTGTTTTTAAGGGTGCAATTAATTTGTACCCTTTTTATTCGTTCATATATTAATGCATCTATTAAATCTAAGTTTTTTTGATAAAAAGATATTATTTATATAATTAATAATTATTATATTTGTAATTGAATTGGTAAAACAGAAGCGTTGTGCTGCTTTGTTGCAAAATGTGGGAAATTATTAAAAAGGGCAAAGATAGCATTACAGTTTCACGCTTCGATGTATAGTATTGATGTTCTTGTAGAAACTGGAGAACGGTAAAATTTGATAATATGAAAAAACTACTATCAATTACAATGTTGCTCATATCTTCATTATTTATTTATGCGCAACAAGACGTTACTAAATTTTTAGGTATTCCAGTTGACGGAAGTAAATCTGAAATGATTCAGAAATTAAAAGCTAAAGGTTATACGAGTAGTCCGCTTGATAAAGATGTTTTAGTTGGTGAATTTAATGGTGCAGATGTCAATATACACGTTGTAACAAATAATAATAAGGTGTATCGAATAATGATTTGTGATGTTAATAATATTGATGAAAGGGCTATCCAGATAAGGTTTAATAGACTCTGCGAGCAGTTTGTTAATAATTCTAAGTATTCTTCTTTACCTTTGGAAGAATATATGATACCAGATGATGAAGATATTTCTTATGAAATAACCGTCCATAAGAAACGCTATGAAGCAGTGTTTTATCAAAAAACTGATGAAACTTTTATGGCAAAACAAATTGAGGCTGCCTTCCCGCAATATACAAAAGAACAACTTGCGAATCCAAGTGAAGAGCTGCGAGCAGAGATAGTTAATTTTGTGACACAATATATATCAAAAAAAGCTGTTTGGTTTATGATTAATGAACGTTTGGGCAAATATTGTATTACGATGTATTATGATAATGAATACAATAATGCAAATGGTGAAGATTTATAATTAGATTATGAAAAAGGTATTAATATTTATTGCAGGCGTTGTTACAGGTGCTATTTTAATGCTTGTTATTGCTGCACTTATTGGAAATTCGTCAAATGGAGAATCTTCAAATAATGGAATGACATTCTTTGAGAAAGAAGGGGATTGCATTAGTGAAAATAATTTTGAGGTCTTTCAGGTTCTTGATTCAGGTGACGCTTTAGCTAATGAAATTGACGAACTCTCAATATCAACAGGACTAATGGTTTTATTTTTGTGTGATGAAGGGAAATCGTATTATGACGACCAAGTTATCAAAGTTCCTGAAGGAAAATGTGCAAAGCAGATTGGGACATTCAAATACTCAACAAAGGCAGGTTTTGATAAGACTGTTCCTATTGTAAGCATACTCAATAAATAGGATAAAAAAATAAAAAGCGTGTATGAGGGGCATTAATTTACACCCTTCTGTAAAAATAAAGGCAGCAAGTGAATGTTACTTCAAATGCTGTCTTTCTTCTTTTTGATTACATGTTATTGTTTACCTTCTCCATTTAAGATTTGTTCCTTGGTAGGATTATAGCCATTAGAATATGTTGTAAAACGACCTTGATATGAAGTCAATGCTTGCTTTAAAGGAGTGAAGTCTTTTAACAGGTAACATCCTTTTATTTTGAATTCACCACCTTCCACTGTTTCTAAATTTGTTAACGCACTAATATCAGATAATCCCCAAAAACTATCTTCAACTTCAATAGTGAAATCTCCTTTTATTTGTCTCAAATTCTCTAATCCTGCAAAAGATGTAAACTTGGAGAAGTCACCATAGTTAATACTCATTCGAAAACCACCAATGGATGATAAATTGTTGAAGCCTTGAAAGGATTGTATATTACTAAAACTGGTATAAGTGCTAACACTACCAGCAGAACTCACCCCTGTTCCCCATATTAATCTTCCACCAATTGTATTCAAATTTTCGAATCCTGTAAAAGATTGCAAATTATTTCTTTCACTACTACCAATATCAAATATCAAATCTCCTCCCACAAATTCCAAGTTTCCAAGAGGCTCAAAAGATTCTATGCCAGAACAGTCGATTCTTAAATCCTTACCAACATAAGTAATCGCAGAAAGACCATTCAGAATTTCTTGTGCATTTATACTCCCAACTTTTGATGCCGTTACTCCAATATATAATTTTTCATCAATTCTTTTTAGCTTGGGGACATTGAGGGTTGTAAAGGATTTACATTCAAAACCTCCCAACTTTTCAAGATTTTCAAGAACAAGATTCATCCGATTTCTATTTCCCATATAGAAACCATTTCTCATATAGATATAACCATTTATCTGCTTTAGGGTAGGTAATTCAATTGTACTTAATTGAGCAATTTCATACTCTGGAGCATATATTTCAAAGTTGCCACCTATGCTTGCTAGATTAGTTAAATTGTTTAAAGAGGAAAGTTTCTTAAATGATATATACTTATCATTTCCTTCAGAAGAAATACTAAAATTTCCGCCAATAGTAGTTAGCCTTTCTAATCCTTCAAATGATTCCAATTCGTTAAACGAAGTATAGTAGTAATGACTTCGGTTATATAGACAATATCCTAACCCTTTGAGTTGGAAATTTCCACCTATCTTCTTAAGGTTTTCTAATCCTTTAAAGTTTTTTAGCTGCGAGAAGTTGCTATAATTATGAGAACCACTACTCTCTCTGGTAGATGGTAATCTGTCTTTCATTATAAAATCTCCACCAATCTCTTCAAGATTTTCTAATCCTTTAAAAGACTCTATTCTATTGAAATTATTCAGCGATTCGATTACAAAATTCCCTTGTATTCTTATTAATTGATTCAGTCCATTAAAGTTCTCAATATCACAATTATCAAGTTCTAAATGTCCATTAATTTGTGTAATTGAGCTTAAAACCTCTAAAGAGGTTATCATATCTTCTTTATCATCATTATAACAAATAATATCAAGATTTCCATTTATTTGCCTATATCCTCTTTCCCCAATTTCTTGCAAATGCCGATTTCCCCAAATAGAAATATTTCCTTCATGAATGTATGAATCTTGTTCAATGGTAATAATTGATTCCGTTTCTTTATTTTCACTAATAATCTTTATTTCTCCAGTCCGCTTATCACCATTGTTTTCAGATATAAAGAAAGATAAAATATCTTCTCTAAAGCCTCTTGTTTGTGGTTGAGTTATCCATTCTTTTGCATCTCCAAGAATTTCCACTGTATAATTAGTATTGGTGGTCAAGGAAACGGAGATTTCTCCACCTTTAGGGTAAGTATGATATGTTTTGCTGCTAGGCGACAAGCTTGGTACACCTAATTGACTAATGAATACGGTGTCCGCTACATTACTCTGTGTATGTTTGATTGCAACTTTGGCTGAACGTCCATAGGTAGAGGTGTTCTCATTTATTTTTAGATAGACTTTATGAGAAGTAAGACCTCTAGTTTGAGTAGTGGTTATATTTTCTATCCATTTACTTGCAGCACTGGGAATAGAAACATTAAAATCAATATTTGAGTTGACTTCAAATTCAATTGTATTTTCTTTTGAGTTTACTTCATATTCTTTTTTAGATATGATAATAGCATCCTTTTGCGCTTGTATAATTTTTAATGTATCTGCAAGTTTGACATTGCTCTTATCATAAAAAATGATTTCACTTTCACGACTATCATATTCCTCATTTGGACTGATTATATAATAAAGAGTGTGACTGGACATTGATTTGGTTGAAGGTGCAATAGAAATCCAATCCACATTAGGCATTTTAACCTCAAAATTAAAATTGCTTTTTATGTCTACAGCAATAGTTTGCTCCTTATCACTTATAAAGTATTCATTTTTAGTCAACATGACAACTCCACCACTAGCTTGGTAGACGTGCACAGTTTCTGTTAGCTCACCATTTGTAATATAAATTACTCCTTCTCGTTTTTCATATTCTTCATTGGGAGATATATCAAAGGTTAACGTGCTACTTGATAAAGCTCTAGTATTACTCCCTATCTGTTTTATCCACTTTTTGTCAGTTTCATTTATTGTAACAGTATAGTTGATATTGGTTTTTACCTCCAAATTAATCTTGCCACCTTTATTGTCTAACTCAAATTTGTTTGCAGTCAGCAATATAGCCTCCTTTTGCTTTTGAGTTACAACAATTGTTTTCTTTATATTTCCAACAGTGAGAGTTAGGGTAACATTTCTATCATCATATCCTTTATTCTCAACTACATTCACAGTAAACCCACCTTCTCCTGCTTTGCCATTTGCAGGAGTAACAGTGCACCATGTCTCTCCTCCAATTGTATTAGCTACAGAAACGTTCCAGTCTCCATTACAAGTAAATTCTATATTTTCACTTCCAGATTGTGAAGTAAAAGTTAGCCCATTATCGAAATATCTTTGAGAATTTCCCAAAGGGATAATAGTAACGACTTCATCATTTTTCTTATCGCTATCATCGTTACTACAAGCGATGATACTCATACATGAGATAATGCTCAATAAGGTTATTGGTAAAAAATGTAATGCTTTCATAATCTGTTATTCTTTATTTAAAATACATTTCTCCATTAAATTAAAGACTTCTTTTTCATTCTTGTCATCGTAAACAATTTCTCCATTTGTAAGTACACCTAATTTAAGCCTTTCAAGCTCTGCTATAAAATGAGCTAACGCTTCTGCATCACACCGTTCTGGGGAAATTATTAGTTTGAATTTCTTTTCCATGTAATCATAGTTATCTGTAATCTTCTCATTCCCTTTAAAGATAATGGTTTATTGATAAAGTGGGGAATTCACAGCAAAACACTGTCACTTTATATTAAATCATTGATTCCACTGCATTTAAGTGCTGATAAGTAATAATTGTTTTTCTTTTTGTGTCTATAGAATATTTATTATAGCCAGAGTTCCCTGCTGACTGTTATACAATACAAAAAAGCGTGGAAACTATTGAATATTACCGTTATGAGGCTCTGGACTGCCCAAGAATGAGTAATAAACAATAGCCCACGCCAGAAAAATATATAGTTCATCCCTTAAGATGAATATATAACACTGACGTGAGCGTTCTTGCCTACTATCCTCATTCTTTGAAATTGTCCAGATTTCATAACAGGATAATATATCAAACGCTCTTCGTTAACTATGTCCTTTCAGAACTATCTCCATAGAAGTCTGAAATTGCTACAAAGTTACTAAAAGCTGTTTAATTT